>CAIZCB010000490.1 GCA_903931355.1 uncultured Pseudomonadota bacterium | reverse complement strand
CCTCTGATGCTGAGCGTTATGCCTACGAAACCTTGAACTTAGTTGAACAACAATATCAGTTTGGAACGGCTAGTTATCTTTCGGTTTTGTACTATCAAAATCAATATCAACAGGCAAAAGTGAAATCTATTTCTGCTCAGGCCACGCGCTTTGCTGACACAGCAGCTTTATTTGCAGCATTAGGCGGGGGTTGGTGGAATCGAGCTGGTCCAGCCTTTCAACCAAAAGACATAGCAAACAAAGATCAAAATGAAACTTCTGGAAACAATTAAGACCAAGGTTGTGGCCCTCGCTGTTAGCTTCTGGGCTTGGACGCTAGCTAAAGCGGAAAAGTGGAAGCTGCGTGAGAAGGGTGTTTCCTTCTGGGGGAAAATAAAAGCACTTTGGGCTCGTATTGGTCAAAAGTGGCGCAGTACAAAGGCGCATGAAAAGCTGATGGCCATGGAGCCCCTACAGCGTCGTATGATCATCATGCTTTGCGGAGTGTTTCTATTGCTTGGATTGATTTTCGCTTTTAATCAATTCAAGACCTTCATGATTAAACATTTTATTTCAGCCGCAGGATTGCCTCCTGCGGCCGTATCAACGATGGCGATTACTTCCGAGCCATGGCAACTTAAATTATCAAGCGTTGGGAACGTGCGTGCTTTTAGAGGGGTTGATCTTAGTACTGAAATTGGCGGCTTGGTGCAAACCGTTCCCGTAAAGTCTGGCATAGATGTAAAAGAGGGTGACTTACTCATTAAATTAAATGATGCCTCTGATGTTGCTCAGCTAAATTCTCTTAAGGCGCTGGCAGAGTTGGCTAAAGTACTCAATGAGCGTGATAAACAGCAATTAGCTATCCAGGCGATTAGTAAGAACGTCTACGACACCAGCAAGGCAGATGCCAAATCTAAGCAAGCGCAAGTAGAGGCGCAAATTGCCTTGGTAGCAAAGAAGAATTTAAAGGCGCCATTTAGTGGACGCGTTGGTATTGTGGCCATCAATCCGGGTCAGTATGTTAATCCTGGCGACAAGTTGCTGACATTACAAACCTTAGACCCTATTTTTGTGGATTTTAATTTGCCACAAAGTAATGCTGAACAAATTCAGGTGGGCCAGGAAATTGTCGTTACAACAGATGCATTTAAAGGCACTAGCTTTACGGGCAAGATTACAGCTGTCAGCCCAAAGGTGGATACCAATACTCGCAATATTCAAATAGAAGCCCAAGTCGCCAATCCTGATAAAAAGATTTTGCCGGGCATGTTTGCTAATGTGAATATCAATATCGGTGAAGAGGTGAAGCTATTGACCTTGCCGCAAACGGCTATCACCTATAACCCTTATGGCTCTACTATATTTATTGCCAAGCCTACCGGCAAAAAAGACAAGCAAGGCAAGCCTGCCCTAGAGGCTCAGCAGGTGTTTGTTACTACCGGCCAAACCCGAGGGGATCAAGTATCGATTCTTAAAGGAGTTGACGAGGGTGCAACTGTGGTGACTAGTGGCCAATTGAAGCTAAAGAATGGTACGCCGCTTATTATTAACAATAAAGTACAGCCAACAAATTTACCCGATCCTAAGCCACAGGAATGATCAGTAGATGAACTGGACTGACATATTTATTCGTAAGCCAGTGTTATCACTGGTAGTGAGCGCACTTGTACTGGTATTTGGTTTGAAGGCTATTGGTTCCTTGCCAGTAAATCAATATCCTCAAACCCAAAATGCAATTGTCACGATTACAACTTCCTACTATGGCGCAGATCCGGAAACGATTGCCGGTTTTATTACACAACCACTAGAAGCCTCGGTAGCCCAAGCACAGGGGATCGATTACCTTTCATCTACCAGCGTCAGCGGGACATCGACGATTATTGCTACTCTGAAGTTGAATTATGACTCCAATGCTGCATTAACTCAGATTCAGACCCAAATTAGCGCAGTAAAGAATCAGCTTCCGCCACAAGCCCAACAACCAGTATTGACTGTACAAGTTGGTCAATCGACTGATGCTATGTACATGGGATTCTATAGCGATGAAATTCAAAATAACGCTACTACCGATTACTTATTGCGGGTTGTAAAACCTAAGTTCGATTCTATTGATGGCGTCCAAACTGCGGAAATTATTG
>CAIZCB010000489.1 GCA_903931355.1 uncultured Pseudomonadota bacterium | reverse complement strand
TACCCAATTCTAACTTTATTCGGCCACCGGTTGACGAACCATCAGGAAAAAAGCGAATACTACCTATTTGTTCGGCACTATATTCTTGTTCTGCAATCACTAATGACACACTAATTGCCTTATTAAAGCCATATTGATTTTGCTGATTACTAACAGAATAACTGTTATCTTTCAGATTTATATCAACTGCAATTGAGTTTTGCGTTAACAGCGCCTGCGATTGTGCATAACGCAAGGCCGAAGCAATATCTCGTGCAACTGACTGTAATTTAGTGCTGTAATTGCCTGAATTAATATTGCTAGATATAACGCTAAAACCTAAAACACTAATCACCAAAACAATAATGATTTCAATTAAAGTAAAACCCTGATTGCCTTTGGCTGAATACAGCATTATTCCCAACTATTAATATCTTGATCCTCGCCTTCCCCACCTTGTTTATCATCAGCACCATAACTGTATAAATCAAACTTTCCATGTTGGCCTGGCATTTGATAATGATATTCTTGCTGCCAAGGATCGACTGGCACTTTCTCTTTGCGCAAATAAGGCCCATTCCATTGTTTACCATCAGCGGGTTTCTCGACTAATGCGGCTAATCCCTGTTGATTACTGGGATAATTACCTACATCGAGTTTATACATATCCAAAGCAGTTGATATATCTTCAATTTGTACTTTCGCTGCTTTCAATTTCGCGGTGCCCATATGTTTCATCACTTGTGGGCCAACGATACCAGCTAACATGGCGATAATCCCTAACACCACTAATAACTCTAACAAGGTAAAGCCTTGTCTATTTTTTAATGAATGATTCATTACCTATCCTTTTAAATTAAGTAGTCACACAAAAGTAAACAGGTATCGCCAGCCCAAAATATTGCTTGTAACTTAAGCCGTTCGTGCTGAGCTTATCAAAGCATGAGCGGCGATGGTTGGCGACCAACTCGGCATTCCCGTTCATCCTTCGACAAGCTCAGGACGAACGGGAAAGCCTTAACTCGCTGGCTAAACAATCAAGACTTTAATTACACAATTACCGATTTACTTTTGTTGAAGTGCTTACAACGCCAAATCATTAACACTCAATATTGCTAATAATATTGAAACGATAATCCCGCCTATCATTAGCCCTAAAAATATAATCAAAACCGGTTCTAATAATGCCAACATCCGCTGAATACTATTGCTTAATTGTTTATCATAAATATCAGCAACCTTAATCAACATTTCTTCTAATCGCCCAGTTTCCTCACCCATCTTAATCATTTGAATTGCTAATTTTGGAAACAACTCTAATTGTGCTAAAGCGATTGATAAATTTTTGCCTTCTTTGACTTGCATCTCTGCTTTATCGACTAATTCAATCAACACCCTATTAATAATAATTTCTTTAACAATTATCATCGATTTCAAAATCGATACACCATTACCTAATAAAGTACCTAAGGTTCGAGTAAATACAGCGACTTCTTTTATGAGGATAATCTCACCAAATAACGGTATTTTTAATAAATAACCATCCCAAACTTTTTTTCTGACTGGATTGGCTAATTGCCATTTAATCAATTGCCAAACCACAATCATTATTAACAAAACTATCCACCAATCATTTTTTATTGCATCCGCTACTGCCACCACAATTTGAGTTGGCAGCGGTAATGCCTGCCCTGCACTTTCAAACATATCTTTAAACTGCGGCACCACAAAAGTTAGCATGACCAACATTGATACAATTGACATTAGCAATAAAACTGCTGGATAAATCAGCGCGGTAGTCACCTTATCTTTTAAGGCTTGTGAACGCTCTAGGTAATCAAATAATTTATGTAAAACCCCACCTAAATCACCCCCCATTTCACCCGCTCTAATCATATTCAAATAAAATTTAGAAAAAACATCATTTTCCATTTCTAATGAATCAGCTAATGATTTACCGGCTTTAATTCGCTCTAAAACATTAAGCGCTACTGCATTTAACTTGAGATTATCTTCTGTTAACTGAATCAAAATAGTTAACGATCTATCTAAAGGTAAACCAGACTCAACTAAAGTCGCTAGTTCTGAGGTAAATTTAACAATATCCTTAGTCGATAATTTTGGTTTTGATACGCCTACTCTAAAACCCAGTAGGGTGGTTGGTTTAGAGATCGATACTTTTATTGGGATTAATCCTTGGCCTTGTAACTCTAATAATAATTTATTTTCATTAACTGCCTCCCGAACACCTTGCTCTATTTTCCCTTGCTGATTGACTGCTTTATAGAAATAGAGAGGCATAATTTTTAGTTATATTGATTTATAAAAATTCCACTTTGTGTGCGTTTACACACTTATTTACTACCCTTCTATGCGTGCTTGCGAACTTAATTAGACCGCTTTTACCACCCCGCAACTGTGCGTTATCGAACATACAGCTATGTTTTAAACAAATAGAATTTATTCAGACTTTTTTATTAGTTAAAAACTCAACTCACTTTGGATAAGTGTTACTACAGATAAGGGTATCTATGAAATGGGATCAATTTGAACGACGTAAAAGCCTAAGAGAAAAAGCTGAGGAACTGGTTGAGGACTTAAAACCACACCCCCCCAGCAACGAAACAGCGGAAGTGTT
>CAIZCB010000488.1 GCA_903931355.1 uncultured Pseudomonadota bacterium | reverse complement strand
GTTACCTGGCACTCTGCCCTATGGAGCCCGGACTTTCCTCCCTTTTATTTTCATAAAACGGCGACTGCTCGGCCAACTCGGGGGCGATTATACCGGAGTTCTATCCTCACTGCCCCATGAATAAGGCAGGCAATAAAGTTAAACGCTATCGCCGGTCAAAATATCAATACCCGTCACCGCCGAAAAATCGCGATCATGGGTGACAAAAGCCGCTGCGCCAATATCCAAAGCAGTGGCTAATTGAATTGCATCCGGTAACTTTAAACGGTATTGAGCACGCAATTGTGCAGCGAGTGCGGCAATTGGCGTCGTGACAGGCATCACATTGTAATTTGACAAGGCTTTTTCATAACGCTTGGCTAACGTGGTTTGACCGGCTTTAAATGGCCCAGTCAATACTTCCGCCAAGGTAACAGTAGATAATGCGATAGTGATTTCACCCGCCGCTGCCGCTTCAAATAAGCCTACGAATTGATCAGCAAATTGAGGGTGTGATTCCAGAAGGTAAATAAATGGCGCAGTATCGACCATCACAGTAGCGCCAGCGCTAAGACCGCCCCATAAACGCGGTGATGACGCCGCCATTAAGCATCACCCCATTCATCACGCAGATCAGTAATGGTTTGACCAACCGAATCACCCCACAAACCACGCCCCGTGCCACGTAACGCCAAAATTCCAGATGCAGTTTCTGCGGCAGTTCGCCATTTTTGCAATGCATCAGCGGGGACAATGGCGGCGTAAGGCTTGCCGTGTTTGGTAATGATGCTAGAGATACCGGCATTGGCTTGAGCGGCTAAAGTCGGTAATTGAGTGCGAGCTTGTTCTAATCCATAACGGATATTGGTAGACATTTGAGGCTCCTTATACTGTACAGAACGTACAGTATAAGGCAAAACCAAATTATTTATGACTGGCTTGCTGAATTAACTGATTAGTCACATTAATCATGTTTTCTTGTGATTTCGCCGTTGAAGCGGTGACTTTATATTTGCCGTTAACAATCAAAGCCGGCACGCCAGTAATGCCGTAACGACCAGCAATCGCTTCCGCTTGGCGCATTTTAGAATCAACTAAGAAAGAGCTATACGCAGCACGAAAATCTTCGTCTTTAACCCCATGCGCAGCAAAAAACTTGGCTAATTCGTCTTCAGTCACCAATTTTTGTTTTTTGTTTTGAATCGCATCAAATAAATCGGCATGGACTTTTTCAACCACATCCAAAGCTTCGGCAACGTAATAGGCTTTAGCATGTTTGCCCCAGACATCACTAAATACTGCGGGTTGACGGATAAATTCAACATTGGCTGGTTTGGTTTTTAACCACGCTTGCATCGCTGGTTCCAAGCTGTAGCAATGGGGGCAGCCGTACCAAAAAAATTCAATTACTTCGATTTTGTCAGGATTTTGCACTGGCTGTGCTGGGGAAATTTCTTCATAACCACCATCTGCCTTAACCAAAGCCGAAAAGCAAAACAATCCTAGCAATGCAATTTTTTTCAACATCAGAGTTCTCCGTAAGAATGTAATCCAGATAAAAACATGTTCACGCCCAAAAACGCAAACAAGGTGACAAAAAAACCAATCAACGCCCACCAAGCCATCGGCTTGCCGTTCCAGCCTTTGGTCAGACGCATGTGTAACCAAGCTGCGTAGTTTAACCAAACAATCAAAGCCCAAGTTTCTTTAGGATCCCAAGACCAATAACCGCCCCAAGCTTCCGCCGCCCATAAAGCGCCGAGTATGGTCGCCAAGGTGAAAAAGGCAAAACCTAAGGCAATCGCTTTGTACATCACATCGTCTAACAATGCCAAATCTGGCAGACGGGCATTGATAAAACCTTGTGGATTGCTATCGGCAGCACGGCTTTTGAGAATAAACACCACACCTATCATCGCCGCTAAAGAAAACGCCCCATAACCGACAAAGTTAGCCGGAACGTGGATTTTCATCCAATAGCTGTTCAAAGCCGGCACTAAAGGCTGAATGCCGTCCGCGTGACGGTCAAAGGTGTACCACAGCAAAAAGCCAACCGCCGCGCTAATCACCAACAACACAAAGCCACCCAAGCTGCGAGTATTGTATTTTTGCTCATAATGCAGATAGAGCAGGGCAGTAATAATCGAAAACAAAATAAACACT
Source organism: uncultured Pseudomonadota bacterium (assembly GCA_903931355.1). Lineage (GTDB taxonomy): Bacteria > Pseudomonadota > Gammaproteobacteria > Methylococcales > Methylomonadaceae > Methylomonas. The sequence goes on along the minus strand of CAIZCB010000488.1, from coordinate 6,703 downwards.
TCGTAGAGATTGCTGACCGGAATATGGCCAATATCAGCACCCATCAAATAAGACTCGCGCCATCTGACCATTAAGCCAGTCATACCCATCGCGGTCGCGCTCCAAGTTAAGCTGGAAGCCACTTTGCCAACAAATGGCCGACCGGAGAACAACAAGCCCAAATAGGCGACGGTCGCCATCACGTACAAGGCGCTCATCCACATAATCGCCGATTGACTGGCGAACAGATATTTCAACAAAAACGAAGTTTCGCCAAGACTTAAATCATCGCCATAACGGGAAATCGCCAACAAGCTAAACGCGGCCACAGTTAAGCTCAAAGTCTTTAACGCCGACCATTGCCAGCCTAAGCCCAACAACACCAAAACGCTACTCAGCAAAATGCCAATTTCGTAGCCATCCATCAAGGCTTGATATTGACTAAACAAATAGCCAGCGCCGACCAATAACAATGCTGCCCACAGCCAATCATAGCCACTGCGAGATTGTAAATAAGAAGCTTGCTGATAAGGATGATGATTCATTACTAACTCGTTATTAAACAGTAGGATTTAATTGTTGGGCGATACCGGCAAATTCTCGGTCAAAATCATAACGATTACGCACCGCATTACCAGCTAACAAAATGCTAACGCCTTGATCTTTAGTTTCCACCAACAACCACAAGCGCCGTTGCGGTAAATAAAACATGCAAAACACGCCCAACACCAATAATAAACAGCCCGGGAATACCAGCCATTGCCCAGGTGAGCGGGTGATTTGTAAGCCCGTTGCTTCGATATGCTGAAAGCGTTCGAGTTCAAAAAACCACGGTGAACCGTATAAATAACCGAGATTAGCCGCTTCAACGGCATCGGTGTAAAACTGGCTATCAAAGGCTGATAATTCGGTGTCGGTTTTAATCCCTTCTTGCTGTAAAACATCGAGATAGAGATTTTTCAATAACTGTTGCAAGGCCGCAGCATAAAGCTCGGTCACTTCCTGACGGCGCGGTTCATCAACGGTTTTTTCAATTGTAGTAGCGATTTGTTCATAGCCACCGCTGGCAAATTGCTGGCCTAATTGCACCATAAACGCCGCTACTGCTTGGCGTTGTTTTAAATCTGATTTTTGCGCGGCTTTACTGGCATTGGCAGCTTGAGTCGCCAATTGCTGTAATTTTTGCGGATTGTGCAAGCCTTGGTAAAAAGCCATAAACCGATCTAGGCGCTGATTCGCATCGGCAGGAATCATCCAATACTTAAAGGCTTCTGAAACCTTGCTCCGCATCCCGCTGGAATAAAACCAGCGTCCATCTTGCTGAGTCGGCTGCATAGAGGTGATGTATTCATTGGCAATCCCCGTCGCATCACGCAATTTGTACTGAAAAGTAGGGCCGATATTGATAAATTTTTTCACGCCGCGAGGGTCTGGATTGACATTAAACGGTCTGAAATCGGAAATTTCCAGCGTTTGACTTTCAATTGGGGTGTGGGCTTTAACGCTGGCTTGCAAGGATTTTGCCGCTTGCGCGTTGGTTAAAGGCCAAGCTTTCAGGCTTAATTTAGAGCCGCCATCACCAAAACTGTTTTGGTAAATACTGTAGCCTTTGTAGTTAAGCGGATGGTTAACCGAAATGGTTTGTTTAATCGGCTGCGCGGCGGCAGGGTCGAGAATGGTTAAATCACTTTCAAACGATTTGGGCTGACCGCTGGGGTAATGTTCGATACGAAAATCATCGACTTGAATCGTAAACGGTAATTTTTGCAACAAATAGCCGTCTTTATAATCAATAAACGCCAAATCCGCTTGGCCGCGTTCGGCAATATCGACATTGGCGCGGAATGACAAATTATCATTGCCTAAGGTGCTGATTGCGGGAATCTCGCTGGCTGGAATTCGACGGGTTTCCACAGCAATCTTGCCCCGCCATTCAGCGATTTTTAACGGCAAATTGCCATCCAACAAACCGCCAATGCAAATCACAATAATCGCCACATGGCTAAAAATATAGCCCAATCGACTGGCAGCACCTTTTTTGGCAGCAACCAGATAGCTATTGCCTTCTTGTTTTAAGCGAAATCGGTAGTGATGCTGTTTTAGTACGGCAGAAATCAAAGCCAAACTATCGGCAACCGTTGCCGATTGATCAAATGCTTGCTGATAAGGCTGTTTCAATAAAATCGAGCGTTGGCTGTTTTCGCGGTAATCGTTAATGTCTTTAACAATCGCCGGCAGATTGCGATAAACGCAAACCGAGGTCGATAACACCAGAAAACCGAGAATAGTTAAAAACCACGCCGAGGAATAGACGTTGAATAAATCCAGCTGTTTAAATACTTCAAACCAAAACGGCCCGAACTTAAACACATAATCGGGATAAGGCTGATTTTGTTGCACCACGGTACCAATCACCGCCGCAATCGCAATCGCGACTAATAAGGTAATGGCGAGGTTCATCGAACCTAAAAAGCGGAGCAAGATACGAACAGTGGATGGCGGCATGAACAGCGAGGGAGAAGATGATGTTGAAAGTTCGTGCTATGAGGCACGAACTTTCAGACAATTTCAAACTTATTTCAAAGTTGAAATGTATAAAGAAACCGCTTTGATGTCTTTGTCGCTCATTTTCTTAGCGATCATATTCATCATGTTATCTGGGTTTTTATTACGACCCGCGGTTTTGAAATCGGTCAAAGTTTTGCTCAAATAATCGGCATGTTGTGAATGCAGATTTGGATACGATGCCGGTTTATTACCTTCAGCATGTGGACCGTGGCAAGCGATACAAGCAGAAACGCCACTGGCTAAATTACCATTACGGTATAAATCACTACCGGCGGCAATTAAATCAGCCAATTCGGCTTTTTTCTGTTCATCAGTTTTAGCCGGTGCGTCATCGTCGTCATCGCTAACTGGCAAACTTGGCGCAGGATTAGCGCTGATTTTATTGCTGGCATAAAACGCGGCGATGTCTTGCATATCGGCATCTTCCAAACCTAAAGCCAACGGAGCCATCATCGGCGCAATCCGTGTACCACCTTTAAAGGCTTGCAATTGCTTGACTAAATAACCTTGATGCTGTCCCGCTAATTTTGGAAAACCCGGCATCGCGCTGTTGCCATCTTCGCCGTGACAACCCGCACAAGAAGCGGCTTTAGCTTTACCAGCGCTTGCGTTGCCTTGTGCATGTACAAAACCAGCACCCGTTGCCAAAGCAACAGAAATGGAAACAGTCAGCAGTTTTTTTATCATTATGTGGCCCCTGTTCAGGAAGGTTAATCGACGTAAAGCAAGCTGAAACCCAGCGCCTAACGCTATAATGGCGGCGATTCTAACCGATTTATTATGACTAAGCGAGATAGCGATGAATCCAGTGTACCATCAGGCCAAGTTCATCAACAGTGCGCCACGCCTACAAGACGCACCACCCGACCAAGGCTTGGAAATCGCATTTGCTGGCCGTTCTAACGCTGGCAAGTCCAGCGCCATCAACACATTAGTGCGACAAACCGCGCTGGCGCGAGTCAGTAAAACCCCAGGTCGCACCCAATTACTCAACTTTTTCCAGATCGACGACAAACGCAAATTGGTCGATTTACCGGGCTACGGCTACGCCAAAGTGCCGGAAGCGATTAAGAAAGACTGGGGCAAAATGATGGAAACCTACCTCAGCCAACGCCAAGCCTTAGCCGGAATCGTGTTGGTTATGGACATCCGTCACCCACTCACCGAGTTCGACTGGCAAATGATCGAATGGTGCCAACACGGCAATCTCCGTATCCACATCATTTTGACTAAAGCCGATAAATTAAAGTTTGGCGCAGCGAAAAATACTTTATTACAAGTACAAAAAGAACTGAGTCATCTGGAAATTGGCGTATCGCTGCAATTGTTTTCAGCGCTGAAAAAAACCGGGATTGATGATATTCATCGGGTTTTGGATGAGTGGTTTGAGTTTAGGAAGCGGTAAAGCTTAAAGTTACAGTCGGCGGAAGACGCTTCGCTCATCCGCCCGTTATCTTAATCCTTAGTGTTAAGATGCCGCCGCCTATAGCATCCAGCCTTTAATTTCTGGTTAACCATGACTCCCGAAGCCAAAGCCCGTCAACTCATCGACCAAAAACTAGCCCAAACCGGTTGGCTAGTACAAGATCTAAAGCAGCTTAATCTAGGCGCAAGTCTCGGAGTTGCGGTGCGTGAATATCCAACCGACACTGGCCCCGCCGATTATGTATTGTTCGTTAATCGTCAAGCTGTTGGCATCATCGAAGCCAAGCGCGACGAAGCTGGCGAAAACATTACCACCGTCGAAAGCCAAACCGCCCGTTATGCTCATGCCAAACTCAAATGGCGCAAAGACAATCAACCACTGGCATTCCTGTTTGAAAGTACCGGCCAAATCATTCGCTTTACCGACCAACGCGACCCATCGCCGCGTTCCCGCGAGCTCTTCCAATTTTTCAAACCCGAACAACTCGCCGACTGGCTGACGCAAACCAAAAATCTGCGCCGCCGCTTACGCGAGAATATGCCACTGCTACCCAGTCAAAATCTGCGCGATTGCCAAATCAACGCGGTTACTGGCCTCGAACAATCGCTGGCTAATAACAAACCGCGCGCCCTAGTACACATGGCCACCGGTGCGGGCAAAACCTTTACCGCCATTACCTCGGTCTACCGCTTGCTCAAATTCGGTGGCGCGAAACGGATTTTGTTTTTGGTCGATACCCGTAACCTCGGCAAACAAGCACACCAAGAATTCATGGCCTACACGCCACCCGATGATGCCCGCAAATTTACCGAGCTTTACAACGTCCAGCGCCTAACCAGCAGTAACATCGACCCACACGCGCAAGTCTGCATTTCCACCATTCAGCGCATGTATTCGATTTTGTCGGGTGAAACTATCGACGACTCAGCCGAAGACTTATCGCTCAACGAACTACAACAAACCAACAACCAAGCCAAATTGGTACGCTACAACTCCGCTGTGCCGATTGAAAGCTTTGACTTTATCGTCATCGACGAGTGCCACCGCAGCATTTACAACCTATGGAAACAAGTGCTGGATTATTTCGACGCGTTTTTAATCGGCCTCACCGCCACACCCGACAAACGCACCTTTGGCTTTTTTAACGAAAACATCGTCGCCGAATACAGCTACGAACAATCAGTAGCCGATGGCGTAAACGTCGGTTATGACGTTTACGAAATCGTCACCGAAATCAGCCAAAAAGGTTCGATACTCAAAGCCAAAGAATGGATTGATCACCGCGACCGCCAAACCCGCAAAAAACGCTGGGCAGAAACCGAAACCGATAACGCCTACACAGCCAAAGAATTGGATAAATCCGTCGTCAATCCCAGCCAAATTCGCCAAGTAATTCGGGCAATGAAAACCGCGGTGGAAACCGAAATTTTCCCTAGCCGCAAAGAAACACCTAAAACCCTAATCTTCGCTAAAACCGACAGCCACGCCGACGACATCATTAATATAGTTCGCGAGGTTTACGACCAAAACAATAACTTTTGCAAAAAAGTCACCTACCGCGCCGACGAAGACCCAGACAGCATCCTCAGCAGTTTTCGCAACGACTATAACCCGCGCATCGCCGTCACCGTAGACATGATCGCTACTGGCACCGACGTCAAACCGCTGGAAATTTTGCTATTCATGCGCGACGTGCGTAGCAAAGGCTATTACGAACAAATGAAAGGTCGTGGCGTACGCAGCTTAGGCTATGACGACCTCAAGCGTGTCAGCAACAGTGCTGACAGCGCTAAAACTCGCTTTGTACTGATTGACGCAGTCGGCGTGGAAAAATCCTTAAAAACCGAATCGCGACCTTTAGAAAAAAAAACCGGCGTAGCCTTAAAAGACTTACTACAAGGCATCGCCATTGGTCACCGCGACGAGGATACCGTATTAAGCCTTGCCAACCGCCTGATCCGACTCGACAAACAACTCGACGTCAAAGCCCAAACCCGCATCGCGCAAACCGCAGGCGGCACACCGCTCAACCAACTGGCGAAAAACCTGATTGCCGCCGTCGATCCCGATCAGATCATCGCCAGCGCATTAGCAACTGCACAAACCCAAGGCATCACTCGTAGCGAAGACACTCTCACAGAAGCCGAAATCGAAGCGGCTCGTAACCAACGTGTCACCGATGCTTGTGCCGCATTTGATAACCCCGACTTGCGCGAACAGATCGAATCCGCTCGCCGCGAACGCGAACAATTGATTGACCACATCAATACCGATCAAGTCACCTTCGCAGGTTTCAGTGAACAAGCCCAAGCACAAGCCGAAAAAGTCATTCAAAGCTTTGCCGATTACATTCAGCAGCACAAAGACGAAATCACCGCTTTAAGCTTTTTCTACCAACAGCCTTACCAACGTCGACAACTCACTTACGACATGATCGAAGACCTACACGACGCCCTTAGTCGGCCACCACTAATGCTGACTACCGAACGCCTGTGGAGTGCCTACGCCCGCGTAAAAACCAGCCAAGTCAAAGGCGCAGACAGCAAACGCCAACTGACCGATTTAATCGCTTTAGTACACTTTGCGATTGGCATCGACAGCGAATTAAAACCGTTTAGCGACCAAGTGGATAAGCGCTTTCAAGAATGGATTTTCCGCCACAACGCCCAGCGGGCCAGCGCCTTCACGCCGGAGCAGACCGACTGGCTGCGCCTGATAAAGGACCACATC
>CAIZCB010000487.1 GCA_903931355.1 uncultured Pseudomonadota bacterium | reverse complement strand
TTCAATCTTAGGCCAGTTGATTTATGGTTTAGTGCTAGGTTTGATGGCGTACTTTGTTTATAGCAAACGCGAAAAAATCTTAGCTTGGGCTAAAAAGTAACAGGCAAAAAAATGGACATACTCGCTAACCGAGTATGTCCAACCTTGTCCGATCAAATCTTTAGAAGTTACTTCGGCACATAGCCTTCGGGCATTTCAAAACCACCCGCAAATAAAAACTTCTCTCTTTCCTCTTCCAAAATCTTTTTAGAAGCTGGATCAAAGCTCGCCAAGCGGCGCTCGTTAATAATCATCGTCTGCATCGCTAACCACTCTTTCCAAGCTTGTTTAGAAATGTGATCAAAAATCCGTTGACCATTAACGCCAGGAAAGGGCGGAGTATCCAAACCTTCTGCTTCTACGCCCAACTTTAGGCATTTAACCATTCTCGTCATAATTATCCTCTGGGTAATATTGTCAGCAAACGCTTAATCGGCGTCGGCAAACCTAATAAATCAATGTCGCTGGCTTTATACCAAAGCGCGGAATCGGCTTCCATCACATTGTTTATAGGGTTTTCCAGTTTTGCCAGAATCGGCGTATAGCTAAGGTGATAATGCGAAAAACTGTGTCGCTCAGCTGGCAAAATTTGTTGATGACTAATTCGATAGCCATATTGAGCCGACCAAGCATCCAAAGCCGGCAAATCAGCAAATTCAGGCAAACTCCACAGCCCGCCCCAAATCCCAGTTGGCGGTCGTTTTTCCAGCAACACCTGATTTTGTTCATCGACTAACATCAAAAAATAAATCGCTTTAGTCGGTAAAGACTTTTTCGGTTTAGATTGAGGTAACTGAGCAACCAAGCCTTGTTGCTTTGCTAAACACCCATCAGCCACCGGACAAATTTCGCACTTAGGTTTGCTGCGCGTACAGAGTGTCGCGCCTAAATCCATCATTGCTTGGGTGTAATCGCCAGTTCTGTGTTGAGGCGTATAACGCTGACTAATCTCCCAAAGCTGAGCCGCTACTTTGGTTTCCCCCGGCCACCCCATCACAGCCTGAAATCGAGCCAACACCCGTTTCACATTGCCATCTAAAATCGGCTGGCTTTGGCCACAAGCAATACTCAAAATCGCCCCAGCGGTTGAACGCCCAATCCCTGGCAAATCACTCAACCCCTCAACCGTTTGCGGAAACTGACCGCCATTAGCAGCGATGATTTGCGCGGTTTTATGTAAATTTCTAGCACGAGCGTAATAACCCAGCCCCGACCAATGCTGCAAAACCTCGTCAACATCAGCAGCAGCCAAGCTTTGTACAGTTGGAAAACGGCTAATAAAGCGATTGAAATAAGCGATAACGCTCACAACTTGGGTTTGTTGCAGCATCACTTCGGACAACCAAACCCGATAAGGGTTGATGTCTTGCTGCCAAGGTAAGTCTTTGCGACCGTGTTGATCAAACCACGCGAAAATCTGGTGTTGGAATTGTTGGGGGGACATAAGCTAGTTATTGTTTCTAATCGTAATATATTCAACTTGGTTCATTAGCAATCTCATTGATACTTGGAAAAATTATTACTATCTTGACTTAACAAGCTCATCAGCTTTGGATGCACAAAAATCTTTTCTTTTTCGACCGGCATTTCTAACAAAACTCCGATTTCAACCAGTTTCTTTAAATATTCCGATGCGGTTTGACGTTTAGCAATATTAGCCTCGGTCACACTGCTAATCCGGCAATAAGGCAATTCAAAAATCAAACTCACCAACTCATAGCTATACACTTTAGGTGATTTCGCCTTCACATACTCAGTTGTATGTTCAGACAAACTGCGGATTGCGGCAATTTTAGCCGTTGTCCAAATCGCCGTTTCCTCAACACCTTTTAGTAAAAACAAAATCCATGCTTCCCAATCGTAATCACGGGTTACACCAAGCAATAAATGATAATAATCTGTTTTATTTTGAATAATAAACCGACTTAAATACAAGATAGGCAATGACAACAAACCTTCTTGAATCAAAAATAAGCTATTAAGCACGCGCCCAGTTCTGCCGTTGCCATCCGTGAAAGGGTGAATCGCTTCAAATTGATAATGGCCAATCGCCATTCTGATTAAAGGATCAATCTCGGTTTCATTGTGTAAAAAACGCTCCCAATTCGCCAACATCGACCGCAATACATCCTCACCGACAGGCGGTGTATAAATCACCTCGCCGCTTGCTTGATTGCCCAAAGCAGTACCAGAAATCTTCCGAACATCCATCTGCACGCCTTTAATTTGTGTACAAATTTCTTCTGCAGTTCTTGTATTCAGTGGCCTTGCGCTTAAAGCCTTAAACCCCTCAAACAACGCTCTGCTATAACGCAAAGCCTCTTTGGTTGCAGGGTCAGCATGAGCCTCATTGTTGACATGCTTAAATAGCTTGTCGGTGGTAGTTACAATGTTTTCAATCTCAGAACTCGCACCCGCCTCAAGTAAAGGCAAGGTGTTAATCAGTACCGACTGATTAGGAATTAACTCAGCTGCTTGTTTCAACTCAGCAATCGCCGCCCGCGACTTAATACACTGTTTCAATATCGCTTTAGACTCAAAATCCACACAAGGTGGCAAAGCAGGCAATTCTAAAAATGGTTGCTCAGGATTCCAGTTTTCCGCTCTCATGTTTAAATTTTCCTGTATTTTCGACATGTCTTGATGATATGTCGATAGCATCGACACGTCAATCAGTCATGTTGAAATTTATGCTGTTTTTCGACACATATTGAGGGTCTGTCGATGGCATCGCTGCTTTAGCTTCTTATTCTCCTGCTACTCCATGGGATGCAAATGCTGTTGGAGCTTCAACTGCTCAAGCACAATTGAGAATCAGAGT
>CAIZCB010000486.1 GCA_903931355.1 uncultured Pseudomonadota bacterium | reverse complement strand
GTACGCGATTCGTGCGCCACAGGTTAAAAGCAGTGCCAGTTTTGAATTGGTGTCGCGGGAATCGGTGCTGTTAATCAACAACGTCTTGCTAGTGGTCACTGCCGCCAGCATTTTGCTGGGTACTTTGTACCCGTTAGTGATTGATGCTTTAGGGCTGGGCAAGTTGTCAGTCGGGCCGCCGTATTTCAACGCCGTGTTTATTCCCTTGATGGCACCATTAGCTTTGGTGGTTGGCTTTGGGGTGTTGTTGCGCTGGAAAGCCGATGATTTAAAAACGGTCAGTAAACGCTTGATAGGCGTGGCGATTGCCTGTGTCAGTATTGCCTTGTTAGCACCGTTAGCGATGCCATTTTATTCATGGCCGGCAGCGTTGGGTTTAGCGTTGGCATTATGGACTTTGGCGGTTTCCGCTTATGCCTTTAAACAACGTCTGCAAACTGTTTCATGGGCGCGTTTCAGACAAATTCCAGCTGGTTTTTATGGCATGACCTTGGCGCATATTGGCATTGCGGTGTTTGTAATTGGTATTACTTTTACCTCGGTTTACAGCATTGAGCGCGATGTGCGTTTAGCGCCGAATGAAACTGTCGATTTATTCGGCTACGTGTTCAAATTTCACCATGTCACCCAAAGCCAAGGCGTTAATTATCAAGCCGAGCAAGGCTATTTAACCGTCAGTTATCACGATCAAGTGGTGGCCGAATTAGCGCCGCAAAAACGGGTTTATCGGGTGCAAAAAATGCCGATGACTGAAGCGGCGATTGATGCGGGTTTATTTCGGGATTTATTTGTCGCCTTGGGCGAACCTTTAGGTAACGACGGCGCATGGAGTTTGCGCGTTTATTACAAAGCCTTTATCCGCTGGATTTGGCTGGGTGGCGTGTTGATGGCAGCCGGTGGTTTATTAGCCGCTTGCGACCGACGCTACCGGATCCTTAACAAAAAATCATTGAGTGCCCATGCTTAAATATTTACTACCTTTTTTATTGTTTATTGCCTTAGCGGTGTTTTTAGCACTGGGTTTAAAACTCAATCCTAAAGATATTCCTTCGCCATTGATCGACAAACCCGCGCCGGCTTTCAGTTTGCCGATTTTGGGTATCCCCGAAAAACAGTTATCCAATCAGGATTTACAAGGCCAAGTCTGGATATTAAATGTTTGGGCGTCATGGTGTGTTTCATGTCGTGAAGAGCATCCGGTATTGTTGCAATTAGCGCAGCAATCATCAGTCACCTTGGTAGGACTGAACTACAAAGACCAAGCCGATGCCGCTATCGAATGGCTAACCAAGCTCGGTAATCCTTACACCGTCAGCTTGATGGATAGCGAAGGTAGAACTGGGATTGATTACGGGGTTTATGGTGTGCCGGAAACTTTTGTTATCGATAAACGCGGCGTGGTTCGCTACAAACATACCGGCGCAGTGACTGCTGATGATCTTGAAAAAGTCTTTATGCCTTTAATTAATCAATTAGAAGCCGAAGCGTTATGAAAATTTTAGTTATTCTGTGCTTGAGTTTGTTGAGTGCACTCAGCTACGCCGAGATTGAACATCACGAATTTCAAAGCAGTGAGCAAGAACAAAGCTACCAAACCTTGATTTCTGAATTGCGTTGCTTGGTTTGTCAAAATCAAACTATTGCCGATTCCAACGCTGATTTAGCCAAAGACTTACGGCGTCAGGTTTACGAAATGCTGCAACAAGGCCAAAGCCAACAGCAAATTGCTGATTTTATGACCGAACGCT
>CAIZCB010000485.1 GCA_903931355.1 uncultured Pseudomonadota bacterium | reverse complement strand
GAACTGTAGTCACGGCTGTCATATAGTCATCGTAGTTACCTGGATAAACCCGCAACTCGCCGTAATCCAAATCCGCCATATGAGTACAAACACTGTTTAAAAAGTGTCTATCGTGAGAAATGATAATCATGGTTGAATTGCGCTCATTCAACACATTTTCCAACCAACGGATGGTGTTGATGTCCAAGTTGTTAGTTGGTTCGTCGAGCAGCATGATGTCTGGATTAGCAAACAAAGCCTGCGCCAGTAACACCCGTAATTTCCAACCCGGTGCAACAGCAGACATTAAGCCGTCATGTTGTTCCAGCGGAATTTCCAAACCTAGCAACAACTCACCGGCACGCGATTCAGCGGTATAGCCATCCATCTCGGCAAATTCGACTTCCAAATCAGCAACTCGCATCCCCTCTTCTTCTGTCATTTCTGGCAGCGAATAAATGCGATCACGCTCTTGCTTCACTTCCCACAATTCCTTGTGGCCCATAATCACAGTATCAATCACCCGATAGTCTTCAAAAGCAAATTGATCCTGACGCAAATTACCGATACGCTCGTTCGGCGTTAAGCTGACATTCCCCCCTGACGGCTCTAAATCACCGCTGAGGATTTTCATAAAGGTAGACTTACCGCAGCCATTGGCGCCAATCAAACCAAAACGATTGCCGTTACCAAATTTGACTGAAATGTTTTCAAACAAGGGCTTAGCCCCAAACTGCATGGTGATGTTTGCTGTAGAGATCAAGAGAATATCCGAGGGTAAAAATAAACAGAGTTAGAGCAGAAATGATTCTGCGAGATTGAAGTGCGGCTATTTTAGCAGAGATTAACCAATCAGATTTTTGCCAAGCCGTGAAACTTAATTTCTAGCCAACGCCACTTGATAGCCGTCTAGGAAATCCCAGCTTCGCAAAACTGCCGCCACATCAGAAATTAAGACATTGTGGTTGTCAGTAGCAATCAGAATCAAGCGCCATTCTTGACAATCGTTGTTACTGCTAATGCTGATGGTGCTTTCAGCAATTTTGTAGCCAATTGCATGAATTAATTGGGAAATATCGGCTTGCTTGGTTTGATAACCCGCTTTGAAATGCAAAACCACCTCCAATGCTTGTCGCGATGGCAAAATCGATTCGACATAGCCACCCCAAATCATGGTGGCCGATACAATCAGCGCCAACATAATCGCCGCAAAGTAAAACCCCGCGCCGCACATAATACCAATCGCCGAGGAAGCCCAAATCGACGCCGCAGTGGTTAAGCCGCTGATATTGCGACCTTCTTTCATGATGACACCAGCACCCAAAAAGCCAACACCCGTCACAATCCCTTGAATAACCCTTGTCACATCAGCACTCGCCGCCAACGGCAACATCCCGCCAAACCAATATTGCGGATAACCAATAATCACCGTCACCGCCGCCGAGCCCATACAAACCATGCCATAAGTCCGCATCCCCGCCGCGCGACCATGATAAGAACGCTCGTAACCGACGATCATCCCAAGCAGCAAGGCACCGACGATGTTGATTAAAATCATCGCATTGGCGTGGAGATGGGGGATGGACCAGTAAGGGAGAAGGTTGTCTAGGGTAATCAGATTCATTATTCATCCTGCTCTGAGGCAACGCTAACTAATGGAAAAGCTAAAACTCGTCTATGTTCGCTATGTAAGCTACGAGGCACTGTATCACTCCCAATGGCCTCCACACCATTTTGCAATAAGGTAGCGACTAAATCATCAATGTCCCGCGACAATTACCCTTATTCCCATAGTTCCATGACCAAAGCTTTCCCATCTCCATTCATCATCTTTTGGTTCTTCAGTCCATGAAAGGCCATAATAGTTTTCGAGAAAGCCAAGAGTTATTGTGTCCTCCCCTTCTATAAATTCTTTTTTAGGAATAGGTTTTCAAGATTGTCTTGAAACGTCTTAGGTGCGATCTTAACCAATGTATTTTTTGAGTTTTTAATAAGTACTCGAATAAAAGTGAATCGGTCATTGTGGAATTAAAATCTTGATTGTTTGGCCAGCGAGTTAAGGTTTTCCCGTTCGTCCTGAGCTTGTCGAAGGATGAAGGGGAAAGCCGAGTCGGTCGCCAACCATCGCCGTTCATGCTTCGACAAGCTTGTATGGTAAAGCTTAAGAGAATCGGGGAAACTTTGGGGGTCGGGATGGAGGGACGTCGACAAGTATCTGCTAAGACAGACCTCACTGAGAATTCATCCCATCGCGTCT
>CAIZCB010000484.1 GCA_903931355.1 uncultured Pseudomonadota bacterium | reverse complement strand
TGCGTTTAGGTTTCACTAGCGATCAAGCCGAATCCAAAGTCAAAGCCTTGGCCGAAACCATTAACGACAGCCAAGCGGTTGAAGTTTGGCAGCGTTTACCGATGAGTTTATCGAAAAATGCCGAAGTGTTGCGGCAACAAGGTAGCTTAGGCGCACAGTTATTAGCGGTGCCCGTTGACGGACATTTGTATCAACCTTTGATTGAATCCGGTCGCTGGCTGCAAGCCAGTGATGCTGGGCAAAAAGTCTTGGTATTAAGTGCCGACACTGCTCAGCTTAATGCTATTCAAGTCGGTGACCAGTTGCAGATGCGTTTGGGCGCAAGCCAACAAAGCTGGCAAGTAATCGGTTTATATCGTTGGTTAGCCGGCACCAACTATGCCGTCGAGCCAGTCTACGCGCCATTGGACAGCGTTCGCCAAATCAGCAAACGTGGCGATTTGGCATCGTTTGCCTTGCTGGATGCACCGATTAATAGCCTTGAGCAAGAAGCCGATTACCTGAAACAGGTTAAACAAGTGTTTGCAGATCAAGCGATTAAGCTCGATGTTTACACCACTCAAGCCAAGCTGGAACAACGCCAATTCGCCCGCAATCAATTTCAATCGGTGATTGGCACTTTGCTCGGCCTAGCCAGCATGATCGTTGCGGTTGGCGGGATTGGTTTGTCGGGGGCGTTGGCGATTAGCGTTTTGCAACGGCGGCGGGAAATTGGTGTGTTGCGAGCGATAGGCGCATCGGCAGCGGCGATTTTTCGCTTATTTTTGCTGGAAGGGTTATTCCACGGGGTCATGGCTTGGATGCTCAGCATCCCCATTGCCTATTTCGCCGCTCAACCTGTCGCTGCCGAGTTAGGTCGGACCATGTTGGGGATAAAATTGGATTATGGTTTTAATTATTCGGCGGTTGGTTATTGGTTGTTGATTATGCTGCTGATGGCTTGGACTGCCGCTTACTGGCCAGCGAAGAAAGCAGCGGGGATGACGGTTAAGGATTGTTTGGCTTAAAGAAAACAATCTGCGCCTGTTGTGATTATGACCAAGTACGTCGTAACGGGTAGAGCGCAATAACCAACGGGCATTGCGCCGTATTTGGCCTTCGATCATACGGCGTAATACGCTATCGCTATTACGCCCTACTTGCTGGGCGAGATGGTCAGGCTGATAGCCCGTTTTGGCGGTTTTTTAGGCCGAAAATCCGACGGCACCCCCGGCCCAAAAGCGATTTGGGAAGGCATGGAAAAAGTCCGCCATTTCGCCATTGGCATTGAAGTGGGAAAAGCCGTTTATGGGAGCGGTTGAGTTGTGGGTAATGGTGTGACTTTGTGGGTTACGCCGTACTTGGTTGTGGGTAATGGACAGCGGCATATCGTATAGTGGTTGCAGAATTAGCATGTCGCATTGAGGTTAAATTTATGATTGATTTGTTAGTCAACAGTAAACTTTTTTTAAAAAAGCTATTAGTTTTAATTGCTTTTAATTGTTTTTTGTTTTTTGTTTTTTGTTTTAATTTATGTGGATGTTTTTTCTGGAAGACATGTTGTTTGGTATGAGCGTGGTATTATCTACGGGTACAATTTTTTCGTGGAGCGCGATATTAGAAATCACTTTAAAAGTAATTTGAAAAACATAAATTTACAGGATTTTTTTAAAAAAAAAATAATAAAGACTTGTGTACAGTCTCCATATGTATCCAAATCTATTTTTGAAGAATTAGTTGGTAATAAAGTAGAAAAATTTACTGAAACATCTGATTGGGATGGAGAGGTTATATGGTTTTTTTTTGAGAATGGCGATTTTTCTCGAGTGCGTTTTCCTTATGACTGGAGCGGGTCAAGATGCTCCAGAAATACAATTGCTTTATTTAAGCTAGACAATGTATATCAAAATAACATTAATTTTTTTTATGGAAAGGAAAGTAAATGAATAATATAGATATAACTTCACCCGGTGACTCTGCCGCTCTTGCAAACACCAAATACGGCGTAACGGGTAGGGCGCAATAACCAACGGGCATTGCGCCGTATTTGGCCTTCGATCATACGGCGTAATACGCTATCGCTATTACGCCCTACTTGCTGCCCAAATCTGGGAAGTTATTATTAACAATGCGTCGAGAATCATTTCTTTGGAAATGAAATAGCAATTTTAAATAACTTACAAATAAACCCTTCTTCTGCTGGGTTATGAGGGGTTCGTTCGACCGACCAATAATCTAATAATGGAACTTGGGATTTTATTTTTTCTCTAATTGAATTTGTTAGCTCTTTAGACATATACACCACCTGATTAACCTTGCTCCAATTTTCGCTAATATCAGAAATACT
>CAIZCB010000483.1 GCA_903931355.1 uncultured Pseudomonadota bacterium | reverse complement strand
TGATAATAACTACTGATGGTTTTAATGTCATCCATTGATAAATCGCACTGGGCTTTTATTTCCAACAAGCTCGGCCAGCGATTGTGTTCTAAATAGCTGTTACGCATCACTTCAAACACCACCGATGATCTTTCAGCCAAGGCAATCGGTAAACGCACCACTTTTTCTTGCTTAACGATTAAGCGAGAGATTGCTTGTTTAATCCAGAAAATCGCATAGGTCGAAAAGCGAATCCCGCGGCTGGCATCAAAACGATCAACCGCTTTGATTAGGCCGATGCTGCCTTCTTGCATTAAATCTTCAAAACTCAACGATACAGTTTTGTATTTACAAGCCACGAATGCTACCAAACCGGTGTTGCTGGCAATCATTTTTTGTCTGACTTGTTGCAAATTCATTCGGTAAGCAATTAAACGACTTCTATAAGCGATGTCGGTGTATTCAGGTTGTGCCAATTGCTTTTGAGCTTGTTCAGCGATTTTTAACAAGAACACTGGAAAGATGTGTGCTTGTTGCAAATTGTAATCTTGTTGGCTAGCTGACTTTTCACTTACGTTTAATAAGTTTAATGTGTTACCCTGTACAAAGTTTGAATCTTGTACAGGTTTTTCTTGTGCCATTTTGTCACTGTTGTTCAGTGAGTAATCAACGCCTTCTTCAGCTTTTGTTATTAGTTGTTCGCTGAGTAATTTGGCGACGAAATCTTTCTCTAGTAATAGATGGAGTAATTTTTTTCTGGCTACTTCCATTTCTTCAGCCAGTGCCTGTACAGGCTGTACAGCAGGTTCCGCTTTGATTTCCAGACTTTCGTCTGCGATTTCAAGCCAAGGCGCAGCGGAGATTAAAGGATCAGCCATCAGTTGGATAGCGTTGTCGTTTATTGGATTCAGATGTCGTAAGGCCATGGCTCAATTCCCGTTCATCAATTAGGTTGGTAGTTAAGTTATCTTGATGTACAATCTTTGTCAAGAAAATAATCGTACAAAACATAAACAAAAATGTATTCGATAAAATCAATATCAGTTTTGACAGGTTTGGGCGTAGAAACCTTGCGGGCTTGGGAGCGTCGTTACCAAGTTATCGCGCCTCGGCGTGAAGCGGGTGGACACCGTACTTATTCGCAACAAGACTTAGAAAAATTGACGCTGTTGGCCAATTTAACCCGTCAAGGTCATGCGATTAGTAAAGTGTCGGGCTTAGACATTGAACAATTACAAAAATTAGCCAATGGTGCTGAAGAGCAGGTTGAACATAAAAATCAATTTTCTGAGCAGATTGTTGAGGCTTTGTTGCATTACCGGATTGATCGCTGTGAGCAATTATTAAAGCGAGCTTTGATTTCTAGCGAGCCGCTGATTTATGTCAGAGACATTTTGGCACCGGCCTTAGTCCATGTTGGTCAGCTGTGGCATGAAGGTAAGATCAATATTGCTCAAGAGCATATTTTTTCCGCCAGTGTGAAGCGGATTTTGTTGAGCATGGTCAACAACGTCCACAACTTATCCGCCAATCGCGCCAGTATGTTGTTTGCCACCCCAAGCGGTGAGCCTCACGAGTTTGGTTTGTTGATGTCGTCTTTATTAGCCGCCGAACAGCAGTACAACTGTTATTACTTGGGTGCTGATGTGCCTGCGTTTGATATTGTTGAAGCGACTAAGAAGCTGGAAGTGAATATCGTGGTGTTGAGCTTGTTAAAGTCACCGTCTGATCCAGAAACGATGATTCAATTAAATGCGGTGATGGAAGCTTTAAGTCAGACTGAAGTGACGATTTGGTTAGCGGGGCGCGGAGTTTCGTGTTGGTTGAGCCAAAAACCGATGGTGCCGAGTAATTGCGATTTAATTGCTGATTTTGATGATTTTCATAATAAGGCGCTGCAATGGCGGCATATTAATTGATTTGTTAATCATTGTTTGATTTCGATCTAGCCGTCATTCCCGCGAAGGCGGGAATCCATACCTCGAAGCCCATCACCTAGATTCCCGCCTTCGCGGGAATGACGAAGCTAATAGGAATAAGGCAATGATGCTGAAGCTAACTACCGTGGCTTTAAAGATGGCTATGTTTAAAAACCATAGGGCTTTAAAAAATCAGCGTTCTATTTAACGGCCTTAACTTTTCGTTTTGTCATTCCGTTAGGAATCCCTTAGCTTCTAAGCTATTCAATACTTTTAAAGTTAAGCGATCCCTAACGGGATGACAAATACAAAGGAATGATCTGGTAAACGTATTTGGCTAGAGCTATCTTGACCAAGCTAATCAAGCCGATTAGCCAAACAGTGCGCGGGATATTTCTGAGGGCATTTAGTGTGGAGGTATTTCAATCATTCTCGTAATCAACTACATATGAAAACCATGTAATAATTGATAATAGGTATAGTAAAATTAAAATTATTTTGCATAATTCGAGTATTGAATCTAGTAAATCTATTATTGATTCGCAGGTTTTTCTGTCATGTTCTGCGCTAGAAAAATTGGCTTCAGCTCTTAGTGTTTCTGATTTTGATGGGAGTGGGGTATCTTTTATTATTTCCAATTCGGCGTAGGCGGAATAGTATTTTTTATATGATTCGCTTTCGAAAGGAATTAGCTGGGTTAGGTTTGTCAATAATATGCTGAAATAAACGGCGGTAATTATTTTTGCATACTTAAATAAAAATTGATGAGTAGATTCGTTTTTAATGATTTTTTCTAAGAATTCCATTTGTTACTCATTTTAGCTGTTACTTAGGGAAACGCGCTTTTAGCCCGTAGGATGCGGTAAACAACGTGCGCCGCATCGTTCGCGATTGGTGCGGCTCGTAAACTCACCACACCCTATGGCTGCTTTTGGCTAGAAATTTGTTGTCGGCGATTTTTTTCGTCTGGAAGGGGGGGGGCGAGTATTAAATAACTCAACCAACTTTTGGATGAAACAGCTAGTTTTCAAAGCACCAATAGTTGTGATTCCAGCCCTAGACTCTCCAATCCAGCCGAAAATTAAGCGAATCCCCCGCCTGCGCCGTCTGATGCCTTCGTCCTTGAACCGGAGGTTCAAGTGGAAACCAAATCTAATCAATCAGGCTTCCTGAATAAACAGGCATGCACACCATGAATAGCAAAAAGTTTCCGGGGTAAAAACAGGTTCAGGAAACACCCAGCACTGCTCGAACGCTGCAGGAGAAGGGCGGCATTCTAAACAGGTTTATGGGTTTTCTAAAACGTTTTCTATTTTGGAACGTAAATTGACTAGGCGGTCGCTGAAATTGGGGATGTCTTGGCTATTGCTGGAGGTGGTGTTTTGGCTTAATTCGTGGGTTAAATTCAGTGCGGCTAAAACGGCAATTCTGTCAGCGCCGGCAACTTTGCCGGTTTCATGGACTTTTCGCATTTGCTGATCCAGCATCTGTGCAGAATTAATCAAGGCTTCGCGCTCATCGGCAGAACAGGCAATCCGATATTCTTTGCCCATGATAGACAGTGCGACGGGGTGTAACTGTTTAGACATTAATCATTTTCCATAGCTTTTAGTCGAGCAATCATTGCTTCGACGCGGGTTTTGGCGAGCGTGGTTTTTTCCAGTAATTTGGCTTTTTCTTTGACTAAAACATCTTGTCTTGTTTTGAGGGATTTATTCTCGTTTTTAAGTTGATTGAATTGGTCAATCAATGTATCGAGTTTGGCTTCAAGTGCAGCCAATTCGGTTGCGGGGTCTTTATCGGATGGGGACATAGCGGTTTATTAACCAGTGCGAGATTAAAATCATCAATGATAGTTAACAATGTTAGCATAAGCGCCGCTTTTAAACAGCTTCTTGGCAATTAGGACAATGGCGAAACAATGACATATCAAGCAGTTAATGAGATTTTTGAAACACTGGATGCCGATTTCGGCGCAGCAGAAGCGCATGGGATTGCGGTGGGGATGTTGTGCGTAGAGCCGCGTGCCGATGTTGATAATTGGTTGCAGGCTTTATTTAGTGATGTGCCATCAATTGAAGAAGAGGATTTGTCTTTATTAAATAGCTTGTTTGAGCAAACTCGGCAGTTATTGGGCGAAGATAATGATGATTATGAATTTGACCTGTTTTTACCGGATTTAGAAGAGCCTTTATTTGAGCAAATTGAAGCCTTGCGAGTTTGGTGTCAGGGCTTTTTATATGGGGTGGGTTTTTCACAATCAAACAGTGATTGGCCCGGTGAAATGGGCGAGGTGATGCGCGATATTATCGAGTTAAC
>CAIZCB010000482.1 GCA_903931355.1 uncultured Pseudomonadota bacterium | reverse complement strand
GGTTTAATCCTTCGGTTGGTTTAACTTACAATCCTTACCAAGAAATTGGCTTTTATGCCGGTTACAATGAAGGGACTCGTGCGCCGACCAGTATTGAATTAGGTTGTGCTAATCCAGATCAGCCTTGTAAATTACCTAATGCAATGGCAGGTGATCCGCCTTTAAAACAAGTAATTACCGAAAACTGGGAAGCAGGTTTCCGTGGCCAATTAGCAGGACAAGTGAACTGGAATTTAGGTTATTTCCATATTGAAAATAATAACGATATTCAATTTATTGCCAGCCCACAAACTGGTTACGGATATTTCAAGAATTTTGGTAAAACGCGTCGTCAAGGTATCGAATTCGGTTTGGATCGTAAAGTTGATGAGTGGAGTGTTGGTGCTAACTACACATATTTAGACGCTACTTATCAATCACATGAACAATTACTTGGCGAAAGCAATAGTCAGGCTGACGGTTTAGGTACGATAACTGTGCGACCAGGTAATCGGATTCCATTAGTTCCACAGCATACTTTCAAAACCTATGTTGATTATCAGTTCACTAAAGATTGGGGAACTAACCTGAATATTATTGGGTTTTCTCAGTCCATTGCTAGAGGTAATGAAAATAATGCTCACCAAGCTGGCAATGATCATTTTGGTTCTGGTACCGTGCCAGGATATGTTGTGGTTAACTATGGTTTGCGCTATACGCCTAGCTACGTTAAAGGCTTGCATCTTTTTGGCCAAGTTAACAATATTCTTGATGAGCAATACTATACAGGTGGTCAATTGGGTCCTGCAGGTATTGGCTCTAATGGCCAATTTGATCCACAAGGTAAGCATACGACCATGTATGCTCCCGGTGCTCCCCGCACATGGTGGCTAGGTATGCGCTATAGCTTCTAAGCTGTAGCTAACAGTTTTCAGCCACAGCTTTCGCTATAAGGATGAGTGATTAATCGGTCTGTGGTTGAAATTTAAACTAAGCAAGGAAGCTTTCAAATCATGTTGTGTGTTTTTAGGGGCGTTTTACGCCCCTTTCTTTTTTAATCCGTCATTATGCGATTGGGCAGAGTAAAATAGTCGGCTATGCCGAGATCGGCACACTTTGTTTATTTGCCAGACACTATGACCATTCAATATATCAATCGCCCCGAACAACTCGCCGACCTTTGCCAGCTGATTAACCAAGAACCTTGGATTGCGCTGGATACCGAATTCTTAAGAGAAAAAACCTACTACCCCAAATTTTGTTTGTTACAAATCGCCGCGCCAACTTGGGTAGCTTGTGTTGATCCTTTGGCGATTGATGATCTAAAACCCTTGTTTGATGCCATCTACAATCCCAATATCATCAAAGTGCTTCACGCTTGCCGCCAAGATTTAGAAATTTTCTATCAAATCACCGGCAAAGTGCCTGGCCCGATTTTTGATACTCAAATCGCCGCGCCATTGTTAGGTTTCCAAGAAAACCCCGGTTACGCGATGCTGGTTTCCAGCTTTTTAAACGTCAATCTCAATAAAGCCCACACCCGAACCGATTGGTCTATACGTCCTTTAAGCGAAGACCAAATCCAATATGCCGCGGATGACGTGATTTATCTATGCAAAATTTACCGCATCATGTGCGAGCAGCTTGAAAAACTAGGTCGCAGTGATTGGTTGGAAAGTGATTTTGAATTGTTGAAAGACCCAGAGTTGTATCAGCTGTCACCGGAAAATGCTTGGTTCAAGATTCGCGGTAAAAACAAGCTAACTGGCAGACAGCTATCGATTATGCAAAGTCTGACCGAATGGCGCGAACGCACCGCCCAGCAGGAAAACAAACCCCGCAGCTGGTTGTTACAAGATGACTTATTGCTGGAATTAGCCAAATTACAGCCAGTGACAGTCGCGGAATTAGCCAAAATTCGCAATATCACCGACCGCACCGTCAATCGCTACGGCAAAGTGTTGTGCGAATTAGTCGATGTTGCCCGTCAGCAATTACCTAAGTCCTTGAATGAAAAAGACCGTCCAGCGAAACGAAGCCAGCAACAAGAAGCGGTGTTAGATGTATTGAGTGCCGTGGTGCGAATTCGTGCTGATCAAAATTCCTTGAATCCGATTATTTTGGCAACTCGCAAAGATATTGAAGACTTGTTATTCGGTGGCGAAGACTGTGTTTTATTACACGGCTGGCGCTTCAATATGGTTGGTAAAGAATTACAAGGCTTATTAAGTGGTGAGCTGAATTTAAGCCTAACCCCAGAAGCGGTGGTTATGAATCCAGTCTAAATCCGGCAATAAATTAGCCGCTAACAAACCGTCATAACATTGATAAGCTGCAAATCCCGCCAGCAACAGAAAAAACACGCCGCTGATTTTGTGTAGCAAAGTCAGCGGCATTTTTTGTAATACCGTCCGTCCCGCCCAAACCCCCAGCGCCGAAGTTAAGCCTAATCCCAAGGTTGCACCTAACCAAACTGCCGTTGGTTGTGCTGTGCTGCTCAATGCCACCACTGCTAACTGGGTTTTATCACCAAATTCAGCGACGGTAATCAGTAAAAATGTAGTCAGGAACAGGTTGTGACCGCTTTTTTCTTCCACCGCCTCATCGTCATCATCGGCTTTGGCGAATAAGGCTTGCAGCCCAAAGCCGGCAAATAACAAGGCAACTACGCCAGCTACCCAATAATCCGGTAACCAATTAGCAATCACTGCGCCAAAAATAACCGCCAAACTATTCAATAAAGCAAATGCCGCCAGCGCACCCAGCATCACAGGCAAACCTCGGTGACGCGCTGCTAAAGTCATGCAAACTAATTGGCTTTTATCGCCAATTTCCGCAGCGGTGATTAAAGCGAAGCTGGTGGTTGTGGTGGTGAGTAGTTCACTCAAGTTGCTTGGCAGCAGAAGGTCTAGGTTGGGCATGATTGAAATGAGCTGAATTGAGAAAGCGCCTGATAAACTGTCAGACGCTTGAGGATGAGCGTTTGATTAGCCGAGTAATTTTTCCAATAGCATCAATAAAATAAAACCGCCCATTAAAGCAAAAGTGGCTGGACGTGAACGGCCTTTGGCGTGGGTTTCGGGAATGATTTCTTCGCTGATCACGAATAACATCGCACCTGCGGCAAAGCCCATGGCTAATGGCAACATCGAAGAAAACATAGTGACCATGGTGACACCTAACAAGCCGCCAATCGGTTCAACCAAGCCAGTTAACGTGGCAATGCCAACCGCTTTCCATTTGTCGTAGCCCAAGCCAATCAAGGGTAAGGCGACTGCTAAGCCTTCGGGAATATTCTGTAAGCCAATCGCTGTTGCCAAGGTTAAGCCATTGCCGATGTCACCGGTGCCAAAGCTAACACCCACCGAGATGCCTTCAGGGAAGTTGTGGATGGTGATGGCGATGATAAACAGCGAAATTTTTTGTAAGGAATTTAAGGTGTCGTTGTTGACGCTATCCAAGTGCAAATGCGGTAGACGTTGATCGGCAAAATGCAGAAATAATGCACCGATAATCATCCCCGCTGAAACTACCCACAAACCTTGGTCAGGCCAAATCGCATTGCCATAGTCAATGCCAGGGATTAACAGGGTTATAGCAGACCTATCGGGAATTGCAGAAAAGCCGCAGTAGGCGAACTGAATAAACTTGATTTGATGATGGATAAAACTGTGGATTAAAACTGCACCCCAATCGAGCCCATAAAGATACGTGGCTGACCAAACTCAACTATTCCACTATTGTAGCCAGGGCTATTCACGCCGCCAGTCAATAAGCCGGTATAGTAGTGCTTATCCAAGAGGTTATTAATATTAAATTGGGTGGTGACTTTGGTTTTACCTATTTTTAGACTATAAGAAGCCAGCAAATCCACCGTGGCGTAGCCAGCGATAGTGTTTGCTGGAACATCGCAACAACCGGTTTGTCCATCACGCAGTGTCACACCGCCACCGAGTTTAAGGCCCTTGAGTTCACCACCCAGAAACTCATACGTGTTCCAGAAACTTGCAGTATTACGTGGCACATTAAAGAACCGTGCACCCACGGGGACGGCACCATAGCGAGTGGCTTCATTGTCTGCATTTGATTTTATAGCACGCACATCGGTATAGGCATACGTCGCAATCACATTCCAGCCAGGTAATAGTTCTCCGGTGATATCCAATTCAGGGCCTTTACTGCGTGCGGCTCCTGTCGCTACCACATAAGCACATCCAAACACTCCGGCGCATCGGGGATCACTGGCAGTAATATTGGTTTTGGTTAAATCATAGTAGGCTAAATTGGTTCTGAGTTTACCATCGAAAAATTCAGTTTTAATGCCACCCTCATATTGTTCGGCGCTGGTGCCGGGAACAATTTTATTGGGGTACATAATGCCAGTATTGGCACCAAAGCTTTCTACATAATTGGCATATAGACTTAACCAGGGTTGAGTCTTCCATAACACACCGACCCTGGGAGTGACTGCGTCTTGGGTTTGTTTACTGGGATCACTGCCGGGATTTAAGCCATCTGCGATAGATTGATGTAGATTCTGATAACGAATACCACCTAATACATGGATATTATGGGGTAACTCGATTTGATCCTGAATATAAGCGCCGTATTGATCCGTGTCTGTCAGATTAAGTGCCGCTTGAGTTAAAGGTAGAAAAGACGTTCCGGTATGAACAGGATTAAGAATATCGATTGAGGAAATAATAAAGCCAGAGGGACTATTGCCAGTGGTATCAAGTGAATAGGACTGACTGGCTTTGGTGTAAAGATGATAAAAATCGCCACCCAATAATAAGGTATGCTTCAAGCCGAAAGTATTAAAATGACCGGTTAAATCAATATTATCGGAATAGGTATTGTATTG
>CAIZCB010000481.1 GCA_903931355.1 uncultured Pseudomonadota bacterium | reverse complement strand
TATTTTAGCGCGACGTTCGCGTTCAGCTTCGGCTTCTTTTGCCATTGCTCGCTGCATATTTTCGGGTAATGTAATGTCTTTAATTTCAACCGTTGTAACCTCGGCGCCCCAAGGTGCGGTGTGGCCGTCAATCACATTTTTTATTTGCAGATTAATATCGATGGTTCTTGAAAGCAGTTGATCAAGTGAAAATTGCCCGACAACGTTACGCACAGTTGTTTGACTAATTTGGTTAACAGCGTGAGTTATATCTTCGATGGCAATGACAGATTTTTGCGGATCAACAATCTTATAGTAAGCCACAGCGGCTATATCAATCGAAACATTATCTTTGGTGATAATTTTTTGCGACGGAATATTCATGGTAATGGTGCGTAGTGTCACTGAGGTCATTTGCTCCAAAATAGGTATTAATATAATCAGTCCAGGGCCTCTTACACCGGTGACTTTACCTAAGAAAAAAATCACCGCTCTGTCATATTCTTTTACTACGCGAATTGATAGCCCAAGAAAAATAACAAGAAAAAATCCCAGTATAATTAAGCTCGTTTGTTCCATAAATATCCTTGTTGTTGGTATGAAAAATAAAATATTATAGCATTGATGAAGTTTATGTTGTTTTTGTGGTCGTAAATCAATTTATAAAGCTCAAAAAAGATCAAACGATAAAACTAAGGTAATAATTGTCATGGATCCAAGTTCAATCAAGAATAGGATTTCGGCATAGGTTTCTAGTTTTTGCGAGTGATTGTTTGCTCTAATAGAAAGGAATGAAAGTAATGCACTGACCATGAATACCACGCTGATTATCGCTAGCGCTTCGTCAATTAAATAGTGGACAAAGTCAGGGGATAGGGTTTTGACAATCGTAATGACCATAATACACACGCCAACCATTGTCGATGAGTTGGGCAGAATATGATGAGATAAATCGTTTAAGTATTTTTGTTTCATTTTGCTATCTTAAAAAAATCATGAATATAGGATTTAATTATTATGGATTTCTTATAAATAGAGGTTTCAACTACTTTTCTATGTGCCCAGCCTAACCAACGACTGATTAGTGTATAAGTGGACTTTATAATTTTATAGGTGAGTAATTGCTGTTTAGTGAGTGAAAATACCCTTGAAATAAACAATGTGCCGAATAACTTTGCAATTACTTCTAACAAAATCCCTTGAAAAACCATTCCGTGAACCAGTAATCCCAACGCCAATAGATTGATTGGCATGACCACTAATAATGGAATAACAAGGGCGATGACTGATTGCGCTGGTGATAGGCTCATCAGCCAGCGTTCAAAACCATCGAGTTTTAATATCTTGACTAGTCTATGAGCAAGGTGGTTAAGCGCGTCCCAAAGCCATTCTTCAATAACGAGGATAACGGCTAATAGTGAAAGTAGTAATTTCTTCATGTGAAACCCCATTTCATAAAAGAATTGAATAGTCTATATACACTTGCTGGGCATTGATAGGCTAGGCAAAAAATCAAGCCAGTCGGCTTTTTGCTAGGTTTTGAGGTATTTGGGCAAGTTGTTTGCTTGATTTTCACCGATTCCTGATGATATCGATGTACTGATTACCCATGTAGCGCCGTATGGCATTTTGGATCAAGTTTAGGATGGTGTTACCTAGTTGCGGGGAGTAGCGGACCTTTTTATTCTATTGCCCATGTTACTGTTCCTACGTTGAGCGTGGTAGTAACACCCAAAATGTCAGCTTGAACTTGCCGAAAAATAACAGTTTGGAACTGTTTGTAATATGTTCAAACTGTTTCAAAGTCGGCGAAATTTTTGGATTAGGTTAATGAGTGTTGAAGTTAAGCAGTTAATTGTGGTTTTGGGTTGATGTGGGTGGGCTTGTGAGTGATTTGTCTAGCGTTGTGAGTGAGTTGTGAATGTTTTTGGGTTTTGTTAAATTGTAAGTCTGGTTTCGAGCTTAAGCAGGCCTATCGATAAATTTTCCGAATTGCAGCATAGTACGAAAGAGTCTGCATTTATAATCGCACAAGCATTTTATCTAACATTATACATAGGAAAGTTGTCCGCATTTGATCCGAAGCAAACGTTAATTAGGTAACTCCCGAAGAATCTACAGAAAATAAAGGAGCGGACAGGTATGAGCGGAAGCCAAACCAAAAATGCAGCAAGTAGGGCGTAATAGCGATAGCGTATTACGCCGTATGATCGAAGGCCAAATACAGCGCAATGCCCGTTGGTTATTGCGCCCTACCGATTACATCGTACGCGGTGTTTTAAACATGGATTGTATGAATAATATTGATTGATAGTATCTTGGAGAATTATATTAACAGGAATAATTTAAGACATGTCAAGCAGTGCAATGCCAGTTGGTTATGGCACTTCACGGCCCTAGCTTTTTTGCAGGTTTTCCCATTAATAGCATTTTCCCACGATTATTCACCACTTTCACAAGGAAACATCATGCAAACCGAAATCGCCAAAGTCACGAAGCCTCTCAACTTATTACAAACGGTGAAAACCTAAAGCCCGATGCTGCATCACTGCCGTTTGAGGCGCCATACCCCTTTACAGCGCAAGAACTGTGGCAAAAAATCCTCAAGGTCGTCGAACTGCCGCAG
>CAIZCB010000480.1 GCA_903931355.1 uncultured Pseudomonadota bacterium | reverse complement strand
AGCGTTTATCCAACATCGCGCTGGTTAATTGCGGAAGGTCGTAATCGGCCAAACTGTCACCCAAATAATTAAATTTATAATCCGCAACATAATATTGACCGTTGTGAACAAAGACTAAATCGATAAAGCCTTTCAATAAGCCACTGACTTTTTTAGCCAACAAACTCGGTCTTGATTGCTTGGCAAAAATCGCCTCACTCACTGCTTGGTCTAACAGCTGCACATCAACACCATCAACCTCATCCACACCCAGCAAAAACTCCATTTCCACTTGATATTGACCCACCTGTAAATCGGCTAGACAAAAACCATCATCAAACACAGGCATGGCTAACCAATGCTGCAATGCGGCATTGATAATCGGCTGCTTATCATTCCAAAGCGCTGATTTAAATTGGTTTTCTATCCATGTTTGTCGTTGCTCGGGATTATTCGCGCTATAAGCAAACCCAGCCCGACCGCATTGCTCCAACAAACCATGCACCAAAATCCCCGGCCCCGAACCGCGCGGTAAATGTTGAACACCGATTTGCGGCAACGCTAAAACTGGACTCAGGGTTTCATCCTCGCTTTCATCGCTAAAAGTACTGTCTTGTGGCAATTCCGGCTCTTCGATAGTGGGCGCTATCACGGTTTTTTCGCTGAGGTTTAAACTGCTATAACTGGCAATCCACCAGTTATCCGCCACTTTTAGCCTCGCTTGTTCGGGCGCATCAAATTGAGTTTGCTGATCATGCGGTTGATAAACCTCATCATTAGCCGTCGGTAATGGCACTATTTCAATCTCTGCCGCTTGCTCACTCAAGGCTTGCAAATAATTGGCTAATTGCCCTGCTTCGGTGTTGGGCTGCCAGCCTAATAAATAGCCCATCGCTGATTTTTCCAACTGACAACTTTTAGTCAGCCCCTTTTTGACCGGCGCTAAACCCAGCCAACAAGCGTGTTGAGCCCGCGTCATTGCCACATACAGCAAGCGCAAATCTTCTTGTAAACGCTCTTTATCGCTAATCGCTAAATGAGCATCGTCTTTGTTGAGGTCAATGCAAAGATTTTGCTCAGCATCGTGATAACGGTAAAAATCATCGCGCTTAGCCACTTCGCGGAAACTGCAAATAAACGGCAAAAATACCAATGGATATTCCAAACCTTTGGATTTATGAATGGTGACAATTTTGATTAAGTTGGCATCGCTCTCCAGTCGAATAATCGTATCGTCACTGCTTTGCGGTTGATTGCCAGCAATCGCTTCGGCCAAATGACGAATCAAGGCTTGTTCACCTTCCAACTGAGCACTGGCTTGCTGTAATAACTCAGCCAGATGCAGCAAATTAGTTAAACAGCGTTCGCCATGGTTAGCGGCATTGAGCTGAACATGTAGACGATAATCGTTAATCAACTGCCGTAAAGCAGGCAAAATGCCATCTTGTTGCCAGCGTTGCTGATAGTTTAAAAACCGCTCTAGCTCGGCTTCCCAAAGGCTTTCATCAACCACCAAAGTTTGTAACTGTTGATACGACCACGCCAAAGTCGCGGTGCTTAATGCCGCTCGCACCTTGCGCTCATCGCGTGGCTCGGCCAAAGCTTTTAACCAAATTAATAAATCCTGCGCTTCTTGAGTGAGATAAATCGAATCGCGCTCGGATAAATACACGCTGCGCAGTTTTCGCGCTGCTAATGCTTCGCGAATCAATTTCGCTTCTTTATTGCTGCGCACCAGAATCGCT
>CAIZCB010000479.1 GCA_903931355.1 uncultured Pseudomonadota bacterium | reverse complement strand
CAGAGGCTGATTTGTCGGATTGTCTAGCCGACAGTGATGGCTCATTGAGTATTGGCTTTTTAACCGCTATCAACAAGGTATTAAAAGACACCCCATTTGAATTGGCGTATCGGGCTTTGAATGAATTGTTATTGGCGGTGGTGAGTTTTGCCCCGCAAGATGCACGGCAGTTACAGGCGGTTTGGGATGATTTTTTAATGTCTAAACTGTTACCGCGAATTGATGGTGATGGCGAGAAATTAAAAGCCAATGAAAACGGCAGTTTGCTGACGCAATTAAGCGCTTTGCTGGAAACCCAGTTATCGGCAATTTGGGCGGCAAACCGACCGGACTTATTACGCGAAAATTTAGATGGCTCTGCTTGTGAAGTCGATTGTCGGAGCAAAGCCAAGTTAGCTTGGATGCAAGATCGTTTAGCCAATAATGGCTTTACTAGCTTTTGGCCTTAATCTTTAGCGCGGTTTAACCAGTGCCAGAAATTTTACGCCTAGCGACAGCGGATTTTATGTTCACGGTTTGGACTAAAGAATTAGCCAGTTCGCAAGCCTTAATCGCCAAAACCTATAGCGAGCGTGGCTTGGAGGCGCCTAATAGCGAGCTGCGTTTTAATCCACCGTTATTAGTGGCCAAGCAATTATTAAGTTCTAAAACCGAGGACGAGGTGCTGTTCTTTGAGAACAAGCATTATGAATTTGAGTTTGAATTTAACCGCCCGTTTAGCGAGGCCGAGCAGCCGCGATTAGTGCATCGTTTACGCAATATTGAAGACAGTTTTCATTATTCGCGCGGCTGTTTGCGCGGCATGATTAATTTTGGCAATGATGTTGGTTGGTTTCGTTTGGCGGTTGGTTATCATCGCGATGGCAAGCCAGTTACCCAACAGATTTCCTTTGAAGTTCAAGCCACCAAAATGGCGATGTCGCAAGATTTGGCGGCGATACATCAGGACATTGACCGTTTTTATCCCTTATGGCGATTTTCGTTTTTACAAAAAACCGAGCAAGAATTAGCCCCGTCCCGTAAACCACATGAAGCCTTTGAATTGTTGTGGTTGGCACATTTCAAAAGCTTGCGGGAAGATTTACAACAAGCTGTACAGCGGGTTTGTTATGCACCGCATAGTCGTTTATTGCCACAAACTAAATCGGTGCGAGCCGAGCGCTTACGGGGACGTTTGAGCAGTCGATTAGAACAAGTTGTCAGCAACCATTTAGCCAATGCCGAAAGCCATCATTATTATCAGCAATCGTCACGGCAGTTATCGGTCGATACGCCAGAAAATCGGTTTGTAAAAATGGTGCTAAGGCAATCGAGTTTGCGTTTAGCCCAGTTCAAACAACGCACCCAGCAATATAACCAAGTTCCCGATCAAGCGCGTTTATCGACTTCATTTTTGACAGAAATTGATGCTTGGCGAAAACCATTACAGCAGTTATTAAACCGCCCTTTGTTTGCTGAAGTCGGTGATTATCAGGGTATGAACAGCGAGTCTTTGGTGTTACATCAAAAAGCTGGGTACGCTGCGGTGTATCGAATTTGGCAGCAGCTGAAATTGTATTTAGATGTGTTTGGCAATCATGCTTCAATTTCGGTGCGTTCGGTAGCCGATCTTTACGAGGTTTGGTGTTTACTGGAAATCCGCAACATTCTGTTCGATTTAGGTTTTCAGGAACAATCCAATCAAAAAGCCCAATTAATCACCAAGCCGTTTGCTTTGGAAAAGTCCATGCAAGACGGCATGGGAGCGGCATTTGTTTTGCATCGGCATGACGGGGTTACGATCCGCTTAGCGCATGAGCCAACTTTTAAGCGTTTGAGTGAAAATGCCAAATTCGGTGAAATCTACTCAACCTTTACCACCCAAAAACCGGATATTTTTTTAGAAGCCAGCTTTGCTAATGGCGAACGGGTGCAATGGATTTTTGATGCTAAATACCGCCTGAATCTCGATAACGCTAATGGCGATTTGGCACCAGAGGATGCGATTAATCAAATGCACCGTTATCGCGACGCGCTGATTTATATCAATCGCGCCAACGATGGCGAAATGGAAAAAACTCGACCGATTTTAGGGGCATTTGTCTTGTATCCAGGTTGTTTTGATGAGGAAAACTGCGTGAATCCTTATCACAAAGCAATTGATGAAATGGCAATCGGTGGCTTTCCCTTATTGCCCAGCCGCAACAATCATTGGTTACGGCAATTTCTAACCGCTCGCTTTGGCAATGCCAATTTGCATTACAACATCCCTAAGCCAGACCAATATTTTGTCGAAGAAGCCAGCCGCATTGCACCGATGGGAATGCGGGTTGAGCGTTATGCGGATTTAACTTTGGCCGCACCGTTGGGACCAAAAGGCAAACGCAGTGCCAATTACATGACTGCTTTCGAGCAAGGCAACGCCAAGTGGTATCACATCCCCGTCAGCACCACCGACAACAAAGCCATCAGCCGCCATGTCATGCAAGAGGTGAAATTCTGTGCGATTGGTATTTATCAAGCCAACAGCACCGAAAAGCCGATTACCCATTTGTATAATGTTAAATCGGTGACGCGAGTTAAGCGTTATCAACTGACGGTTGAGCAGGCGGGAATTGTGAAAAATGAAGATGATGACTATTGGTTATTTGAATTTGATTACGCCCGACCGTTGGCAAATCCTTTACCGTTAGCGATTAAAGGCCGTAAGTTCCAGTTTCAATTAACCAATGCCGCTGATTTATTAGTCGCAAAGGATTGGAAAAGCTTGCCGAATCGCTATGAAGTTTTGAATCCTGAAACCTAATGCCACTCTAATCAAGCTTGATCTGACAGCGCTTAACTACCGCTGCTAAATTGGGGTCACTGGCTTGTCGATCCGCCATCAAATAAGCCATTAACTCAATATCTTCCAAGGCTAATAACTGCTGAAACGCCATTTGTTCGGCCTTATCCGCTGCAAGATAGTGATTATCCAAATAGCGCAACAAGATTAAATCCAGCTCCAAAGTCCCGCGCCGACAGCGCCAGCGCAGTTGCTTAATCTCGTTCATGTTTGAGTAATTGCTGTTTGATTTCGGCAATCGCTTTGGCGGGATTTAAACCTTTTGGGCAAGTATCAGTGCAATTCATAATCGTATGGCAGCGATACAGCTTAAAGGCATCATTTAATTGCTCAAGCCGTTGTTGATCTGCATCATCGCGACTATCGGCTAACCAGCGATAAGCTTGCAACAATACTGCTGGCCCTAAATAGCGTTCACTATTCCACCAATAACTCGGGCAACTGGTTGAGCAACAAGCGCACAATACACATTCATATAAACCATCGAGTTTGGCGCGTTGTTCTGGGCTTTGTAAGCGTTCACCATCGCTTGGCGCTGGGTTTTGATTGCTTAACCAAGGTTGAATTGAAGCATATTGTTCAAAAAAATGGCTCATGTCAGCGACCAAATCTTTAACCACCGCCATGTGCGGTAAAGGAAAAATTTTGATAGTGCCGGCATAATCAGCCATCGATTGAGTGCAAGCCAAGGTATTTTTGCCGTTGATATTCATCGCGCACGAACCGCAAACCCCTTCGCGACAAGAACGGCGAAACGCCAAACTGCTATCGATTTGATTTTTAATTTTTAAAATCGCATCCAACACCATCGGCCCGCAATCGTCTAAATCGATTTCATAGCTATCAATGCGGGGATTTTCGTCAGTGTCGGGATTCCAGCGATAAACTTCAACGCGACGAACCCGCTTGGCACCCTGCGCTGGATAATGCTTACCGGGTTTGGGTTGAGAATTTTTCGGCAAACTGAATTCGACCATTAGTAAGTCCTCTCTTTCAACGCCACCACTTCCACCTCATCGGTCAAGGTGTACAAATGCACCGGACGGTAATCAATCTGCACTTGATTATCCTGTCGCCAAGTTAAGCTGTGTTTGAGCCAGTTTTGGTCATCACGGTTAGGGAAATCCTCGCGGGCATGAGCACCGCGACTTTCTTGGCGATTAGCAGCGGCGTTGATGGTTACTTGTGCTTGGCCGAGCAAATTATCCAGCTCTAAAGTTTCGACTAAATCAGTGTTCCAGATTAAGGATTTATCGCTGACGTTGACATCAGTAAATGACTCGGCAATTTCGGCGATTTGCTCAACACCTTGTTGCAAAGTGCTGGCGGTTCTGAACACAGCGGCTTTGGCTTGCATGGTGATTTGCATATCAAGGCGAATCTCAGCGGTTTTGCGACTGCCGTTGGCATGACGAATCTGATCAAACCTAGCTAAAGCCGCATCACAGGCGTCGGCGGCCAAGGGTTTAAGCGGTTGATTGGGTTTAATCAATTCCGCACAACGGATTGCCGCTGCACGACCAAACACTACCAAATCCAGCAAAGAATTAGAGCCTAAGCGATTAGCACCGTGCACCGAAACACAAGCGGTTTCGCCTATCGCCATCAAACCTGGCACCACATAATCGGGGTTGCCGTCTTTTAAGGTTACGACTTCAGCTTTGTAATTAGTCGGAATCCCGCCCATATTGTAATGCACGGTCGGCAATACCGGAATCGGCTGTTTGGTGACATCAATGCCGCCAAAAATCCGCGCGGTTTCGGAAATCCCCGGCAAGCGTTGATGTATCAAAGCCGGATCGAGATGTTCCAAATGTAAATGCACATAATCTTTGTTGGGGCCAAGACCGCGACCGGCGTTAATTTCCATAGTAATCGCTCGGCTGACCACATCGCGGGAGGCCAAATCTTTGGCGTGTGGCGCATAGCGTGGCATAAAGCGCTCGCCTTCCGAGTTAGTCAAATAACCGCCCTCGCCTCGTGCGCCTTCCGACATCAAACAGCCGGAACCATAAATCCCAGTGGGGTGAAATTGCACAAACTCCATGTCTTGTAGTGGCAAACCAGCCCTTAACACCATGCCATTGCCATCACCAGTGACAGTATGCGCTGAGGTGCAGGAAAAATAAGAGCGGCCATAACCACCTGTGGCTAAGACAATTTGATGACCGCGAAACAAATGGATAGAGCCATCATCCAGACACCAAGCCAACACGCCACGGCATTCGCCGTCTTGCATAATCAAATCCAGCGCAATGTATTCAACAAAAAACTCGGCTTTATGCTTTAAAGCTTGTTGATACAAGGTATGCAAAATCGCATGACCGGTGACATCAGCAGCGGCGCAAGTGCGTTGGGCTTGGCCTTTGCCGTAATGGGTAGACATACCGCCAAAGGCGCGTTGATAGATTTTGCCTTCGGGAGTTCGGGAAAACGGTACGCCGTAATGCTCGAGCTCGATAATCGCTGGAATCGCTTCGCGGCACATATATTCAATGGCGTCTTGATCGCCCAGCCAATCCGAGCCTTTGACGGTGTCGTACATATGAAACCGCCAATCGTCTTCGCCCATATTACCCAGCGCCGCGCTAATCCCACCTTGCGCTGCAACGGTGTGACTACGAGTCGGAAACACTTTGCTGATACAAGCGGTTTTTAAACCTTTTTCCACCATGCCAAAAGTGGCACGCAAGCCAGCACCGCCAGCACCAACCACCACCACATCGTGTTGATGCTCAATAATCGAATATGCAGCCGCCATGTTTATTGTCCTGAAACGATGATAATCAATGCCGCTATGCCGATGCAGCCGATGAGAAAAAATAAGCCGCGACTGATCCAAATCAGTCGATGGCGTAAATTGAGGGTGGAGACAT
>CAIZCB010000478.1 GCA_903931355.1 uncultured Pseudomonadota bacterium | reverse complement strand
TCGTGCCTTCGGCCATTTCGTCTAACACCACCAAACTTTTTGCAGTACTCGCCAAGAAAATATCACGGGTACGTTTTAACTCTGTACCAAAACGCCCTTCACCATCATCAAGATGACTAATTTCTGGCACTTGGTAAAAAATCCGATCCGCCACACTTAAAGAAGCAGCTCGCGCTGGCACATAACTGCCGATTTGCGCCAATAATTGAATTTGGGTAACGGTTTTGCAGAATGCGGTTTTGCCGCCGCTATTGGGGCCAGTGATAGTCACCAAACGCTGTCTATCCATCACAAAATCATTACCAACATAATCAGGATGTTTATTACCCAACACCGGATTTTTAGCGCCTTGCAAATTAATCTGATGCTGTTCGCTGTCAATTAATTCAGGTAACACCGTGTCACTGCCGTAATTTTCCGCATATTTGATAATCGCCAGCAATTCATCCAACTGACCAAGACCATCTAACAACTCACCCAGAGCTTGCGAGTTTTTATAAATATCACGCAAGGGAACGATGCAGTTTTCTCGATCATAACCACCAACTAAAGGCACATAAGCCAACAACAGCGGGAATAAAAATACCGAACCAATCGACAAGCCATCACGACTGATACTAAACGCATCAATCGAAATAAATTTATTCAACAAAAAACCGGCCAATAAAACCAAACCAATCAACATTGGCTTAAATAAATGCGGTTTAAAAATCGTCGCCGGAGAAAATGAGTTTTGACGCTGTTGTTTACTTTGTAAACCGCCTTCACTGTTATAAACCGGCCCCACCATCAGTGAGTAATCATTGCTGTTAGCAAAATTACCGATCTTGCTATAGACACTTTGCAAATAAGGCGTTTGCGGTACGCCAGAATGTTGAATTGCCGAGACCAAATTAACAACAAAATTCACACCACGGCGATATTGTTTATAACCATACCCTTCAATATGGTGACGTTCGCGGGCAGTGCCCAGCGTACCCAAAAACTCACCAAACAATAACAAGTGCAAGCGTTCTTCTTCGTTAGCAGCGCTCGCAATGATATTTTCAACATTAGCGCGCACCGCAGGATTTTCGCGAATCTCTTTAACAGCGGCTTGCTTGGCGGCAATTGCCTCAAGATTATCTAAAGGCTGCGCCAAAGAACGATATAAAACCGATTGTCCAGCAACGGTGGCGGCATAGTTAACATTATCAAACAACTCATCGACTTCGATGGTGCTAAAAGCACCTTGATCTAAAACCCCTTCGCCAGTCGCTAAAGGCTTGGTAGAGCGTGGACTGGGCCATTCACCGTTCCAGCTTTGTAAGATGTTTTGTTGCATGATGCCTCCCCGTTGTTATACGCCGCCATCTCAAGAGGCGGTTTGATGGTCTTACTTACGATTAATCAAATTCAAAAATTCAGAACGGGTGCTGATTTCTTCACGGAAAATGCCGGTCATTACCGAAGTGGTCATCACCGAATTTTGCTTTTCAACACCACGCATCATCATGCACAAATGCTTAGCTTCAATCACTACCGCCACGCCACGCGCACCCACCGCTGTTTCAACAGCCGTAGCAATTTGACGAGTCAATTGCTCTTGAATCTGCAAGCGGCGACCGTACATATCAACGATCCGCGCCAACTTAGATAAGCCTAAAACCTTACCTTGTGGCAAATAACCGATGTGGCATTTACCAATAAATGGCAACAAGTGATGCTCACACAAAGAATACAACTCAATGTCTTTCACAATCACCATGTCTTCAGTATCCGCTTGGAAAATCGCGCCATTCAGCACTTCTTCCAAATTTTTTTCATAACCGTTGTTTAAAAACTTAAAAGCTTTAGCGGCACGTTTAGGCGTATCACGCAAACCTTCACGATTGATGTCTTCGCCGATTGATTCAATAATTTTTGTGAAATATTCTTCCATCACTGCGTCCAAGTAAAAAAATGGGCTGAGTATACAGTATCAAACTGTAAATTCTAAGGCGTCCAACAGCACTTGCTGACCTGCACCAGCTTTATTGGCGTTCTCACTCAAATGTCGCCGCCATGCTCTCGCCCCATCAACACCATGAAATAAGCCCAGCATATGACGAGTGATACTGCTCAACCGCATGCCTTGCACCAGCTGTTCCTGAACATAAGGCAACATCGCCAACACCACTTCCTGCCGAGTCTGACTTGGCCGCTGTTGACCAAACAAGCGCTGATCAACTTCTGTCAGTAAATACGGATTATTGTAGACCTCACGCCCCAACATCACGCCATCAACTGTGCTCAATAAATCCTGACAAACATCTAATCTAGTAATACCACCATTAATGATAATTTCAAGTTGCGGGAAATCTTGTTTGAGCTGAAACACCACGTCATAACGTAACGGCGGCACATCGCGATTTTGCTTAGGCGACAACCCCGACAACCAAGCTTTACGAGCATGAACAATAAACGTCTCGCAACCACCCGCCGCCACAGTGCTAATAAAATCGACTAATTCAGGATAAGAATCGCGGTCATCAATGCCGATTCTCGACTTCACCGTCACCGGAATCGACACCACCTGCCGCATCGCCGCCACACAATCCGCCACCAACTGCGGATCAGCCATTAAACAAGCCCCAAACCGCCCGTTTTGCACCCG
>CAIZCB010000477.1 GCA_903931355.1 uncultured Pseudomonadota bacterium | reverse complement strand
TAAAACAATTTCACTCATGCTAATGCTTGTTTGGCTTCGATTAAGGCTTGTTGTTGTTTTTCGATTAACTGATTAATGCCGTGCTCAGCCAGTTCCAACATGGCGTTCAGCTCGTCTTTTCTAAAGGCATGACCTTCGGCGGTGCCTTGGATTTCGATAAAAGCACCGGCTTCGTTCATCACCACGTTCATATCAGTTTCGGCGCGGCTGTCTTCGGCATAATCCAAATCCAACACAGGAACGCCGTTAAAAATCCCCACCGATACCGAGCCAACGTGACCATGTAGCGGATTGGTTTTGATTTTTTTGGTTTTTAACAATTGCTCAACCGCCAGACTTAACGCGACAAAACCGCCAGTGATTGACGCTGTGCGGGTGCCGCCATCGGCTTGGATGACATCACAGTCAATAGTGATGGTGTTTTCGCCCAAGGCTTTTAAATCAATTGCCGCGCGGAGTGAGCGACCAATCAAGCGTTGAATTTCCAAGGTGCGGCCACCTTGTTTGCCACGACCGGCTTCTCTGTCCATTCGGCTGTGGGTTGAACGTGGCAACATGCCGTATTCTGCCGTCACCCAGCCTTCGCCTTTGCCTTTCAAGAAACGTGGGACGCTGTTATCAACGCTGGCGGTACATAAAACCCGAGTGTCGCCAAATTCGACTAAAACCGAGCCTTCGGCGTGTTTGGTGTAATGGCAGGTAAAGCGAATTTCACGCAGTTGATCGGGATTACGGCCGCTTGGTCTCATTGATGCTCTCGTCTTAATAAAAAATTTCCGCATTATACGGGCTTTGGGTGGGGATTCGGAATTGATACGGTTGTAAACCCACAAAACCAGACGTCTCCCAATCAACTTAATAGCCCCACAGCGCCAGTTACGTTAAAATGCGGCAGTTTTATTGGCTTTGTAGGTATCTAACATGTTGAAAAAAATACTGCTTTCATCAGTTGCGGTGCTGACTTTAAGTGCTTGTGCGACAAGTCCTACCGGCAGAACTCAATTCATTTATATGAACGACAACCAAGTCGATCAAATGGGTTTGCAATCTTTTAGTGATATGAAAACTAAAAACCCGATCAGCAAAAATACCACTTATAACCAGTTTGCTCAGTGCGTAGCGCAAGCGATTACCCATGAAACTGGCGGTCAATGGGAAGTAGTAGTGTTTGAAGATGAGACTGTGAATGCGTTTGCTTTGCCAGGTAATAAAATCGGCGTACACACTGGCTTGATTAATTTGGTCGATAACCAAGATCAATTAGCGGCGGTGATTGGTCACGAAGTTGGCCACGTTTTGGCGCGGCACAGCAATGAACGGATGTCACAGGAAACCGCTGTGAGTGGTGGTTTGTCGATGATTCAAAGCATTACTCAGCCACAAACTGCAGTCGGACAAACCGCCTTGGGTTTACTCGGTGTTGGTGCTCAATACGGGGTGATTTTGCCGTTTAGCCGCACCCACGAAAGCGAAGCCGATAGCATCGGTCTGGATTTGATGGCAAAAGCCGGTTTCGATCCTAAGCAAAGCGTCAATTTGTGGTTGAAAATGGATAAAGCTTCACAAGGCGGCGAGCCGATTGAGTTTATGTCTACTCATCCATCGCATGGCAACCGCATCGATAATTTGAATCAGCACATGAACCAAGCTGTTCAGTTGCAACAACAAGCCCACAACGCTGGCAAACAACCGCATTGCGTCAAATAATGAATCCACATTTACAACAGCTTCACCCTTATCCGTTTGAAAAACTGGCGACCTTAAAACAAGGTATTACTCCACCTGCGGATAAAGCCCATATTGCGTTATCAATTGGTGAACCTAAACACCCGACACCAGAGTTTATTAAACAGACTTTGGTGGCTAATTTGGCGGGTTTAACCCAATATCCAACCACTAAAGGCTTGCCAGAATTAAGACAAGCAATTACCGACTGGCTGAGTCGTCGTTTTGCGATTCCAGCTACCGCGCTAGATGCCGAACAACATGTGTTACCGGTCAATGGCACTCGCGAAGCCTTGTTTTCGTTTGTGCAGGCGGTGATTGATCCGCGTGATAAGCCGGTTGTGGTGATGCCGAATCCGTTTTATCAGATTTATGAAGGCGCGGCTTTATTGGCGGGGGCTGAACCGTATTATCTAAATACCACCGAAGACCACGCTTATTTGCCGGATTTTGACAGCGTTCCAGCGGAAATTTGGCAGCGTTGTCAGTTGGCGTTTATTTGTTCGCCGGGCAATCCAACCGGTACAGTGGCAGATTTTGCCAGTCATCAAAAATTGATGGCCTTGGCTGAGCAATATGATTTTGTGATTGCTTCCGATGAGTGTTACACCGAGTTGTACGACGACGAAGCCAACCCACCACAAGGTTTGTTGCAAAGCGCTTGGCAAAATGGCAATCACGACTTTAAGCGCTGTGTGATTTTTCAAAGCTTGTCCAAGCGTTCTAATGCACCGGGTTTGCGTTCTGGCTTTGTCGCCGGCGACGCCGAGTTGTTGAAAGATTATCTAAAATACCGCACTTATCACGGCTGCCCAATGCCAGTGCCCACTCAACAAGCCAGCATTGTTGCTTGGCAAGATGAAAACCATGTGCGGGAAAATCGCCAGTTGTATCGCGACAAATTCGCAGCGGTTATCGAGATTTTGCAGGACGTTTGCGAAATCAGTAAACCGCCGGCTAGTTTTTACATTTGGCTAAAAACCCCGATTGCTGACACCGATTTTGCTCAGCAATTATTTGCCCAACAAAACATCACTGTGTTGCCAGGCAGTTATTTATCCCGCGATAGCGATGGGATTAATCCCGGCGCTAACCATGTGCGGATTGCTTTGGTGGCACCGTTGCAAGAATGCGTCGAAGCGGCGCAGCGGATTAAACTTTTTCTTAACTCTTTAACGTAGAGCATTCATGTCAAACTTGGAAAACATCATTAACGAAGCCTTTGAAAACCGTGCTGAAATCAGCCCAAGCACTGTATCGCCAGAAGTTCGCGAAGCGGTTGCGACTGCTTTGGAGCAATTGGACAAAGGCGTAGTGCGCGTCGCTGAGAAAAAAGACGGCGATTGGGTGACTAATCAATGGTTGAAAAAAGCTGTGTTGTTGTCATTCCGCATTAACGAAAACAAAGTTATCGAAAGCGGCGATGTGCGTTATTACGACAAAGTGCCCACTAAATACGGCCAATACAGCGAAGAAGATTTTGCCAAAGCCGGCGTTCGCGTGGTACCAAACGCGGTTGCCCGTTATGGTTCTTATGTGGCACCGGGTGCGATTTTGATGCCTTCTTACGTCAACATCGGTGCTTATGTTGATAGCGGCACCATGGTTGATACTTGGGTAACGGTCGGCTCTTGCGCACAAATCGGTAAAAACGTGCATTTATCAGGCGGCGTAGGCATTGGCGGTGT
>CAIZCB010000476.1 GCA_903931355.1 uncultured Pseudomonadota bacterium | reverse complement strand
CTTAACTTTTCGTTTTGTCATCCCGTTAGGGATCGCTTAACTTTCAAGGTATTGAATAACTTAGACGCTAAAGGATTGCTACGGAATGACAAAAATCAAAGCAACTTAACCAAAGCAGCAACCAAACCAATAGCAAAGGCCAGCATGGCACCAAGCTTTATGGTTAAGCGTTGTTCCATTTCCCGCATATCACGCCTAAGTCCGTCGGCCTCATGCTTCAAATCTTCTTTAGTTGCTAGTTCTTTCAGATTAATCTCAAGCACCTCTGATAATGCCATCGCTTCAGCTTCGGCCTGTGCAGCCGATACACCAGCTTCTTTGAGTGTGTTCGCAAATTTTAAAGTGTCAAAAGTAATTGCAGCCATTGTGTTAATCCTTGCGTCAAATTTGGTGGAAAGTTTACCACGCTTGCTAACTCAAATTGCTTTTGTCATCCCGTTAGGGATCGCTTAACTTTCAATGTATTGAATAACTTAGAAGCCAAGAGATTGCTACGGAATGACAAAAATCAAAAGTTGTTGTGCAGAAACTGTGAAGCGCCTGACTATCAAGCCGCCACACGCGGAAAAACCTCACGCTCAATAACGTCAAGCGCCTTTTGTTGCGCTAAACGCAAGTCATAGGCTGTTTGTAAATTCAACCAAGATTGTGCGTCACCACCAAAATAGCGGGCTAGGCGTAATGCTGTATCGGGGGTAATCGCGCGGCGTTCCTTAACAATTTCATGCAAACGAGTTGATGGAACATGCAAGGCATTGGCGAGAGCATTCACGCTCAACCCTAGCGGCACCAGAAAATCTTCACGCAGAATTTCGCCGGGGTGAATAGGGCGCATTCGGTTTTCTATCATAGGGAATTCTCCTTAATGGTAATCGACAATTTCAACATCAAAAACATCACCATCCGACCAGCGAAAACAAACACGCCATTGATCATTGATGCGAATGCTGTAGTGTCCTGTTCGGTCACCGGCCAAGGCTTCAAGTCGATTACCCGGCGGACTACGCAAAAACGCCAAAGTCGATGCTGCCTGTAATTGCATTAACTTACGTTCAGCAACCGATTGAAAAGCGCGAAAGCGTTTGGCCATCAAACAAGGCTTGAGTATCTTTGCAGCGAAATGATTTAATCATGCTGGCAATGCTATTACTCGCCGCGTAATGCATCAAGCCAGCAAAACATTAAGATGAGGCTAGTGAAGTATCCTGCCTTACCAATGCAACGCCCGTAATCGGGGAAATTTTTTATATTGATGCTCTTCCATTCGCGTCATGACATTAAGCAAAGCCTCCAAAGCATCAACAATATAAGGGCCTTTATTCAACATCACACATTCGGCTCTGACCGCCATTGCCGCATCGGTGAATTCCGCTCTGGATTTGGTACCTTTTTTGGCAATCGATTCGAGCACTTGTGTCGCCCAAATTACCGGCACATGAGCCGCTTCACACAGCCACAACAGTTCTTCCTGAATTTCAGCTAAACGGGCACTGCCTAATTCAACCGCCAAATCGCCACGAGCAATCATAATCCCTAAGCTATGGCGTCCTATGGTGCCCAAGATAATTTCCGGTAAGTTTTTAACCGCTCGGTTGGTTTCAATTTTGGCGATGATCGGCAAATCACCAGCATCGCGATCAGCCAGTTCTTGCATCAGGCTTTCCATATCGGCTAATGATTCCACAAAGGAAAAACCGATTAAATCAGCGTGAGTACAGGCAAAATCCAAATCTTGAAAATCTTTTTTACTGAGTGACGGTAGTTCCAAATCGGTTTCAGGAAAATTAATTCCTTTATCACTCAATAAAGAAACCCCATTGCTACGAACCTTGGTCACTTTTAACAGCGCACCGAGATCACTAATCGACTCAACTTCCGCGCCTATTTTGCCGTCATCAAGCCATACCGGATCATCAATCTTGAGTTTTTTGATGGCATCAGACAGCGTACAACCCATTTGCGCGGGTTTGATTTGCTTGCCGTTTTCATCGAGAACCGCAGGTGAGCCGAGAATGGCATGGTCGGTAAGCAATAATTTATCGCCCTTAAACAACATTATCTTTTTGGGTTTACCAGCAAATCGACCTAATTGACTGCTTAATAGCTCCTCGCCATTCTGGATCAAGGTTAAGTCACAGCCAGCGGCGAT
>CAIZCB010000475.1 GCA_903931355.1 uncultured Pseudomonadota bacterium | reverse complement strand
TTTTTGATTGATACCAATATTATTAGCGAGCTGCGAAAAGGCCAAAAAGCTGATGCTGGGGTTGTTGAGTTTTTTGCCAATGCCGTTAAAAACGATACTCCGCTTTATATTTCTGTCATCACCTTGGGAGAATTACGCCGAGGAGTTGAGCTAATTATTAACCGTGGCGATATTGCTCAAGGCAAACTACTCGCTGACTGGCTTTATTCGGTACAAACTGAATACCAAAATATTGTACTGCCTATTGATGCTGAAATCGCTTTGCTTTGGGGAAAAATGCGTGGTTCAAATCCACAGAATTCAATTG
Organism: uncultured Pseudomonadota bacterium; assembly: GCA_903931355.1. Taxonomy (GTDB): domain Bacteria; phylum Pseudomonadota; class Gammaproteobacteria; order Methylococcales; family Methylomonadaceae; genus Methylomonas. The sequence continues at coordinate 4,354 of CAIZCB010000475.1, read as the reverse complement.
ATAAATTAATTGCTGCTACAGCTTTAATGTTCGAGCTAACCGTTGTGACTCGTAATATTAAAGATTTTGAGAACACTGGCGTCAATTTGCTCAATCCATTTAGCATCGCTCGCGAATGATGCGCTTATTGGCGACTACGGCTATCAATGTGGCGTGACAAACCGACTTAATTCGATAAATTTTTAGATAAAAAACAGTGTTATTTAACACACTTATCAACACAAACCAGTTGACAGTTTCGATTAGCTATTTACTAATCAATTACCAGTCTAACTTAATAAAATAACAAGCTAAGTCATTGATTTATATTGTCATAAGTTTAATATCTAAAAGCTGGTCAATCTAACTCAACACTAGAAAAATTAAGTAGTTAAGCGATCTAATCAGTTTCAATCCACAGAGTTATCCACAGTTTTTGTGGATAACTGCTTAAATCAAAGACTTAGCAAAATCACTGCGGCGAGATTCAGTAAAAAACGGTTTCTGTCAGGCTGCTGATTTAACATTTTTTCACCCACAAACCAGCCAAAACAAATAACTTTTCACCACAAAGCCATTAAAAAACAACAACATAATCATCAAACATTAGCTGGCTTTTTGTCATAAAAGACAGGATAATTCCGGCCTTTTTTGCCAGCTTGAGATTCATGGAATTCAAATTAACCACCACCGACGGCCACGCCCGTCGCGGCCAACTTAGCTTTGGACGCGGGATTGTCGAAACACCGATTTTTATGCCGGTTGGCACTTATGGCACCGTCAAAGCCTTGACCCCAGAAGACTTACTGGAACTGGGTGCACAAATCATCCTCGGCAATACCTTTCATTTAATGCTCCGCCCTGGCATGGAGGTGATGAAAGCGCACGGTGATTTACATGATTTTATGCGCTGGCAAAAACCGATTTTGACCGACTCTGGCGGCTTTCAAGTATTCAGTCTTGGCGCATTACGCAAAATCACTGAACAAGGCGTGACCTTTAAATCGCCAGTCAACGGCAGCAAAATTTTCATGGGGCCGGAAGAATCGATGCAAGTTCAGCGCGATTTAGGCTCGGATATTGTGATGATTTTTGATGAATGCACGCCCTACCCTGCCACTTATCAACAAGCGGCCGACTCGATGCGTTTATCTTTGCGCTGGGCAGAACGTAGCAAACGCGCTCACGAAGGCAATCCTTCGGCCTTGTTTGGTATCGTTCAAGGCGGTATGTATCCTGATTTGCGCGAAGAATCGATTAACGGTTTAACCGCGATTGGTTTTGACGGCTATGCGATTGGCGGCTTATCGGTTGGCGAACCGAAACATGAAATGATGGCGACTTTGGATGCGATTCATCAAAAAATGCCGGTTGATAAACCGCGTTACCTGATGGGCGTCGGCACACCGGAAGATTTGGTGGAAGCGGTCAGACGTGGGATTGATATGTTCGATTGCGTGATGCCGACCCGCAACGCTCGCAACGGCCATTTATTCACCCGCTACGGAGCAATCAAAATCCGCAACCAGCAATATCAGTTCGACACCCGCCCACTGGACGAAAGCTGCACTTGCTACACCTGCCGCAACTACTCACGCGCTTATTTGAAACATCTGGATAAATGCAAAGAAATGCTCGGCGCACGACTCAACACTATCCACAACCTGCATTACTATTTGGAACTGATGCAAGGCTTGCGTGATGCGATTGCTGAACATCGTTTAGACGCCTTTGTCAGCGAGTTTTACGCCTTACGTGGTATGGCAAAACCTTAAACCGTGATTTACAGCTTTGCCCCCATTGCCGAAGCCAATGCCCGCTGCCTGATTCTAGGCAGCATTCCTGGCAAAGCCTCGCTGCAAGCCAATCAATACTACGCTCACCCGCGCAATCAATTTTGGCCGTTGATGACCGAATTATTAGCGGGGGATTTGAACTGCGATTATCAGCAACGCTGCCAAATGTTGATTGAACACCAAATTGCCTTGTGGGACGTGTTGCAATCCTGTCGCCGCCACAGCAGTTTAGATGCCGATATTGAACCGGCATCGATGGTTAGCAATCAGTTTGTCACGTTTTTTGCCGAACATAGGCAGATTGAAACGGTGTTTTTTAATGGCGCAACCGCCGAGCAAAGTTTCAAACGCCAAGTGCTACCCAATTTAGAGCGGGAATTGCGCTTGATAAAACTGCCCTCAACCAGTCCTGCTCATGCGGCGATGAGTTTTGAGCAGAAATTAGAGCAATGGCGGGTTATTGTTGATTGAAAATAGCCTGAATTTGCATTATTCAATGACTTGCCAATAGCCACCTTTTTGAGGGCCAACATAGCGGATGCGCCCAGTATCTCGTAATTTACGCACAGCTCGCTCTACTGCGCTGGTTGATTTACCTAAATGACTGGCAACTTCTAACAAAGTCAATTCAGGCTGCTCCCGCAACAAATTTAAAATCTGTTCGGGTGTTTTCACCTGCGTTTTAACCGGCGCTTTCACCGGCGTTTCGCTGGTAATCGCTTGTCGCAAGGCTTCAGCAATGGCATTGAGCATAAACACAATAAAATGACTGCAATCACTGGCTTGATCGGCCTCACCTAACACTCGGTAATAATCGTCCTGTCGGCTTTTAATCACGGTTTCGCAACTTAACCAATCCCAACTGCAATCCCCACAACACTAAAACCAAGCCTATCAATCCCGCAAACACCGTTTCATCACCCCATTTGGCATAAGGGGTTAAGCCTGTCATTGGCACAATGCTGTCGGTCAAAGTGGTGGTGGTAAACAGCGGCGCTTGTTGAATGATAGAGCCGTCAGGGGCGACAAAGCCGGTAGTGCCAGTATTGGTGGCGCGGACTAAATAACGACCGGTTTCCAAGGCTCGCATTTGCGCCATTTGCATGTGTTGATGTGGCTGCGAGGTGTCGCCGAACCAAGCATCATTGGTGACGTTGACTAAATACGCTGCATCGGCCACTTGTCTGGCAACCAATTCGCCAAACGCATCTTCATAACAAATCGTCGTCACAAAACGATGGCCGCCAGCTGTTAATAAAGGCTGTTTGTCGCCACCGGCAGTAAAGCTGCCTAAAGGAATTTCGATTAAGTCCAAAATCCAGCCCGATAACGGTTGTAACGGTAGGTATTCGCCAAACGGTAGCAGATGATTTTTGTGATACAGGGTTTGCAGGTCGCTGACGTTCAACACGCTGTTGAAATATTGTTTACCTTCCCCGCTCGGTAAACTCACCACTAAATCGACGCCATGCTCATGGGCAGCTGCGGCCAGTGGTTCCAGATAAAACTGTTTTACTTGCGACAAAAACGCCGGAATCGCGGTTTCTGGCCAGATGATGACTTGTGAATCCCAATGCTGTTCGGTTAAGGATTGATAGAGCTGCAAGGTATTAAGCTTTTGATTCGGTAGCCATTTTTGGGTTTGACTGACATTGCCTTGCACTAAGGTGATTTTAATCGACTCTCCAGCGGCTTGCGTCCATTGCAGGGTTTTTAGCCAGCTACCGCCCGCCCAAATGACTAACAATATAGTTAGACCAAACCACGGCATCAGTTTTCGGCGCAAGATTTCGACTGCTGAAAAAGCAGAGATGGCTAATAAAAAACCGATGCCGTAAACACCAATTAACGGCGCGAAACCAGCCAGCGGTGTGCTTAATTGGCTGTAAGCAATTTGCAGCCACGGAAAGCCATTCAATAACCAATAACCACGGAAATACTCAATCACTACCCAGAGCAAAGCGGCCGCAAACACTCTTAGTAAAACTACCTGTGACTTTAAAACTCTAACTGCCAAACCTGCGGTTAAGGCGGGAAATAAGGCGAAAAATGCTACGGCTAGTAAAGTGAGTAACACCGCGCTGACTGGATCAGCACCACCAGCATCGTGAACGCTGACGTAAATCCACCAAATCCCAGAGCCGAATAAACCTAATCCGAATAAGTAGCTGCTGATAACCGCTTGTTTCACCGACAGTTTTAACCAGCTTTGGTATAAAAACATCAAGGCTAAAATTGCGCCGTAGCTAAAACCATAAGGCGCAAATGCTAAAGTCATTAATACGCCGATTAGCGGTGATGCTAACTGCCATTTCCATTTTAAAAGTTGATTCATGTGAGAAAGGGTTTGATTGGGAAAGTTTTTAATTGATGTTGGTGGGGAGCGCGTCAAACTTATTACCCCCCGTTCGCTGAGTAAAGCCGACGCGAAGATCAGGCTTCGGCTTCGCTCAGCTAACTGGGGCTCTATGTAGAACGGATTAACCCGTCTACCCAAATAAATTAACAGCGCCAACCTATAAATCTTGCCTACAACTTAAGCCGTTCGTGCTGAGCATGTCGAAGCATGAGCGGCGATG
>CAIZCB010000474.1 GCA_903931355.1 uncultured Pseudomonadota bacterium | reverse complement strand
CTTAATCTTTACACTTGGTTGCGTCTTCGCACCAAAGAAGAAGTCACCGAACACGAGATTTTCTCGCAAATCTGTATGGATGTTCTGGTGTTGGCCTACATGCTGTACCTAACTGGCGGCGCATCGAATCCGATTATTTGGGTGTTTTTGTTACCGTTAATTGTTACCGCAATTATGTTGCCACAAGCCTATGCTTGGAACATGGTGATTATTACTTCCAGTATTTACACCATGTTGATTACTTACAACGTGCCTTTGCCAGCCATTGAACCGCACATGATGCACGGCGATATGGGGCATATGACGCCGGATATGATGGAACAAATGCACTTAATTGCCGACCGCCGCTATTTCAATCTGCATATTTTTGGGATGTGGTTTGGTTTTGTATTTAGTGCTGGCTTGGTGGCGTTTTTCGTGGTCGCTTTGGCAAAAACCTTAAAAGAACGGGAACGCAATTTGGCCGATGCTAGAGAAAGTGCCTTGCGGGATGAACGGGTGGTTTCACTGGGTACTTTGGCCGCTAGTGCCGCGCATGATATGGGCACGCCATTAGGCACCATTGCGATTTTGGCCCATGAAATGATTGATGATTTGCCGATTAGTCGTTTTCCAGAATTACATGACAAATTAGTCATCGTTCAGCAGCAAATTGACCGTTGCAAACAAGCCTTATCAGTAATGTCAGCTTCGGCAGGTGAAATGCGTGCTGAATCGGGCAAAGTAATGTTGGTCAGTGAATACATTGATGAAGTGCTCAATCAATGGCGTACCCATAAAGCTGCGACCAAGCTAAAGCTGTTTATCGAGCCTAATGTCAATATGTCGGCACAGATTATTGCCGAACGTACCGTGACCCATTCGATTATCAATATCCTTAACAATGCAGCCGAAGCCACCCAAACTGAGCAGGGGATAGAGTTTCATGTTAATTGGGATGACGAATTACTGAACCTGAAAATTAGGGATTTTGGCCCAGGTTTACCGACCGAGTTTTTGGATTTTGCCGGACATCAGCCGGTTAAAAGTAGCAAACAAGGCATGGGGGTCGGCTTGTTCTTAACCTATACCACCATCAAGCGCTTAGGCGGTAAAATACAATTCAGCAATCTCGATACTGGCGGTGCCAGTGTTGAAATCGAGTTGCCGCTATTAACGACTATGGAGAGTATTAATGACTGAATTATCCACGGACAAGCCTAATTTATTATTAGTTGATGACGACATCACCTTTTGTTCGGTGCTAAAACCCGCTTTAGAAAAACGCAATTTTCAGGTAACGGTTGCAAATGACATTAGCAGCGCCATCGAATTAGCTGAAAAAATCGACCCCGAATATGCGGTGATTGATTTACGGATTGGTCACGAATCCGGTTTGGAAATGGTGAAAACCTTGATTGAATTGGATTCTAATACCCAAATCGTCATGCTGACCGGTTTTGCCAGCATCGCCACCGCGGTAGAAGCGATTAAATTGGGCGCAATTCATTACCTAACCAAACCCGCCAATGCTGACGAAATTGTCAGCGCTTTATACAAAAACGAAGGCGATACCACGGTTTCAATCAGCGACAGTCCGCTCTCGGTAAAACGCTTGGAATGGGAGCATCTGCAAAAAGTCTTAATGCAGCACGATGGCAATATCTCTGCCGCCGCCCGTGCCTTAAACATGCACCGCCGCACGCTGCAACGCAAACTGGAAAAACATCCGGTTAACAATTAACTCACGATGGCGATTGTTAAATCGTCATCTCATCAAACAGGTGAACAATGATTAGAAGCATGACCGCTTTTGCCGATGGCGAAATCGCAGTAGAAAACTTAACTATCCTTTGCGAATTGCGCTCAGTCAATCACCGTTACAGCGATGTCAGCGTCAAATTGCCAGAGCGTTTACGCTTTGTTGAAGCCGATATCCGTCGCCTGATTGCCGACAAACTGAAACGCGGCAAAATCGAATGTGGCCTAAGCTATAAAAAACAACAAGGCAGCCAAAGCTTCGCCTTTAACAGCGAAGCGGTCGAAAAATTGCTCGCTGCCACCGCCAGTATCGAAGCCAAAATGAGTAATCCCCAAGCGTTTTCAGCGTTGGAAGTTTTAGCGTTTCCTGGTGTACAACAAGAAACCGAAGCCGACAAAGAGGCTTTGCGGCAAAAAATCATCACTTTGCTCAACAACACCTTGGACAAAATGCTGGAAACCCGCGCTAGAGAAGGTGCTCAATTGTCGCTATTGATCGCTGAGCGTTGCGAAAAAATCAATCAACTGGTCGCCGCAGCTCATAAGCGAATGCCAGATGTATTAAGCAACATCCGCAGCAAACTGCATGCGCGAGTAGTGGAAATGGTCGCTGAGCCAAATTTTGATCGTTTGGAACAAGAGTTAGTGTTGCTGGCGCAGAAATTAGATGTTGACGAAGAGTTAGATCGCTTGGAAACTCATGTCATTGAAGTGCTACGGGCTTTAAAACAACCGGAACCCACCGGACGTCGTTTAGATTTCTTAATGCAGGAAATGAACCGCGAAGCCAATACTTTGGGTTCTAAATCGGCCGATAGAGAAATGACCCAGATTTCGATTGATTTGAAAGTGTTGATTGAGCAGATGAGAGAGCAAATCCAGAACATTGAATAATTTCGCAGACCTTTCCACACAGTCCTAAGTGG
>CAIZCB010000473.1 GCA_903931355.1 uncultured Pseudomonadota bacterium | reverse complement strand
TTTTGTCTGATTACGGCAAAGGCACCCTTAGCCAAGTGCAAAATTTCATCAAACTGGCAAAGCAACTGAAAAAACCCGTCTTGGTTGATCCTAAAGGCAGCGATTTTTCGATTTATCAACACGCGACTTTAATCACCCCCAATCTCAGCGAATTTGAAGCCGTCGTTGGCCGTTGCGCCGATCAACAACAAATCGTCGAGCGCGGTTTGAATTTAATCGCTGAACATCATCTGGAAGCTTTGCTGGTGACTCGTGGCGAACACGGTATGACCCTACTCAGCCAAGACCAAGCCCCGCTCCATTTACCGACTCATGCCCGTGAAGTGTTTGATGTCACTGGCGCGGGTGACACGGTAATTTCGGTATTAGCCGCCAGCTTAGCGGCGAAAAAATCACTGGCCGAAGCCACGCAATTAGCCAATATCGGCGCGGGCATCGTGGTTGGCAAACTGGGCACCGCAACGGTTAATACCGATGAATTAAACACCGCTTTGCACGGCCAACGCGCTCATCATCAAGGTGTTTGCGATTTGCCAACTTTATTAAAAATCCGCCAAACCGCCAAACTAGCCGGTGAAAAAATCGTCGCCACTAACGGCTGTTTCGACATTCTTCATCCTGGCCACGTTCGCTATTTACAACAAGCCAAAACCTTGGGCAACCGCTTGGTGGTGTTGGTCAACAGCGATGCCTCGGTTCAACGTCTAAAAGGCCCACAACGCCCCGTCAACAAACTGGATCATCGTATGGAAATGCTGGCGGCGTTGGAATGTGTCGATTGGGTAGTGGAATTTGAAGAAGACACCCCAAAAGAAGTCATTGACCAATTATTGCCGGATATTCTAGTTAAAGGTGGCGATTACACGGATATTACCAGCATTGCTGGCCATGAAAGCGTGTTGGCGAATGGTGGCGAAGTGAAGATTTTATCGTTTATTGAAGGGCACTCAACCACTTCGATTATTCAGACGATTAAGGATAAGAGCGGACATTGAATTGAGTAAACTTGTTGGCGCATTCGCTTTAGGGCCAATGCGCCAACAAGCTAGCAACTATTTAGCGCAATAAACTCGTGCCATTCTAGGTGTATAAATACCTGCACTTAGGGTTCCAAGTAATCCGTCTATAAATGTGTGCTCTGCTTCCACTTTTATGATTTTACTCGCACCACCACAAATTTCGGCCGCATTCATCGTCTGTGCTTGACCTAAACCGCTCACAAAAAACGCTTGTCTATCTTCTTTTGTTGGTGTTGATGCACTTGAACTAGGGTTAATTTGGAACGTTTGAGTAGCGCAGCCGCTGAGCATTAAAGCGATTACCATTGATAAAGCTAGGTTTTTCATGTTCTTGTCCTGTAATAAAAATCAACGTAAATCAAATAGCCAATTACTTTAAACGCCAAGGTTAATTCGCAAACTAACCTCAAAAGTAAGCGGCTGATCGCAATTTAATAGCACTTGTCTTTATTGTCCAATCTTTTCGGTGTCAAACTGGTTTCGACTATATCCCACTCACGATGATTGATTGCTACCCTACCAGCAATATCAAATACAATACTTGCCAACAAAAAGTCATCTAAAAATCAGTTTAACCATGAATCATTTAACCAACCGCCTTCAACAATACTGGCTTCTCGCCCGTTTCGATAAACCCATCGGCATTTTTATCTTACTCTGGCCTACGTTGTGGGCGTTGTGGATTGCTGCTGGCGGGATGCCTGATTGGTTGGTGTTGCTGGTGTTTAGCTTAGGCGTAACTTTAATGCGTGCGGCAGGTTGTGTGATTAACGATTACGCTGACCGTGATTTTGATCCACACGTTGACCGCTGCAAATTACGCCCTATCGCAGCCGGTAAAGTTAGCCCAAAAGAAGCTTTGATAGTGTTTGCGGTGTTGTGTTTAAGCGCGTTTGGCTTGGTGTTGCTGATGAACGGTTTAACCATAGCCTTGTCATTTGTCGGCGCGTTTTTAGCCGCCAGCTATCCGTTTATGAAACGCTTTACTCATTTGCCACAAGCTTATCTCGGCGCAGCGTTTGGGTTTGCGGTGCCGATGTCGTTTGCGGCAGTGACGGGTGAAATCCCTTTAGTCGGCTGGATTTTGTATTTGGCGGTGCTGTTGTGGGCGTTGGTTTACGACACCATGTATGCGATGGTCGATATTGAGGATGATTTGAAAATTGGCGTCAAATCGACGGCGATTTTGTTTGGCAAACGGGTGCGGGAAATTACCGCCAGTTTGCAAATTATCATCATGGCTTTATTAATCTGCGTTGGCTGGATGCAGCAATTAGCTTGGCCTTATTACGCCGGATTAGCAGTGGCTTCGGGGTTTTCGGTTTACCAACAAATATTGATTTTTAATTTCGACAAGCCCAAGTGTTTTAAAGCCTTTTTGAATAACAACTG
>CAIZCB010000472.1 GCA_903931355.1 uncultured Pseudomonadota bacterium | reverse complement strand
GTCGCGTTACTTCAGCCAACGCTTTGCTCAAGTCACCAATCCACCATTGGATTCGTTACGTGAAAGTGATGGTATGACTTTGCGGGTCGCATTAGGTGCCAAACCGACTTTTTCTGCTGAAAACAGCAAACAATTAGTCGTTAACTCACCGATTTTGCAACGCACTCAACTCGAGCAAATTCGCCGCCAAACCCAAGTAAAAACCATCACTTTAGATGCGCTTTACACGCCTGATTTTAACGATGCCGATAAAAACCAAGTGGCCTTGGAATCAGCATTAGCAGCGGTCTGCCAACAGGTTGAACAAGCAGCGTTGGATAACAACGGCATCATCATCCTTAGCGATGCCAGCATCAGCAAAGATAAAGCCGCGATTCCAGCATTGTTGTTAATTGCCGCCGCTAACCAACATTTGGTTAAACAAGGTTTGCGCTTTAACTCATCGATTATCTTAGAAACCGGACAAGCCGCCAGCCCACACGACGTAGCGACTATCTTAGGTTTCGGTGCTTCAGCAATTTGCCCTCTCAGCGTTCACAACCGTGTGATCACTGAATACTCAGATACTGCCGCACAACAAAAAGCCTTATATAACTTCCAAAAAGGCGTTGAAAAATCGTTGATGAAAACCATGGGCAAATTCGGCCTATGTACTGCAGAAAGCTATATCGGCGGTGAATTCTTCGAATCTAACTATTTAGATACCGACGAACCGCACCTAAAACCGTATTTCCCAAATATCCACGCTTCTGTTGGCGGTGTGCGTTATGCCGACATCGCAGCCAGTGCAACTGAATGGCATCAAAAAGCCTTAACAGTAAGCAGCGAAAACGATATTCCATTCTTGGGTCTGTTCAAAGAACGTAACGAAGGTGCCGGCCATACTTTTGGTAACACCGCAGTTCGTGAATACATCAATATGACTGACGAGGCGATTTTATACATCCCTCAACAACAATCACCAGAAGTCAGCGATACCGCTTATTTGGATTTTGGTTACGAAAAACGTACCCCAGAACAAATTGATGCGTTTGGCGTAACACCTGCTTATCGCAGCTTTACGCGTAACTTGAATCAAGAACGCATCAGCCGTCCAGCGGCATTGCGTGACGTGATGGAGTTCCCTGTCGATGTCAGCAACGCCAATAGCCAAGCTGATTTTGACAGCGTTTTAAGCAGTCAAAACTTGCAAGGTAATAACAACTTCTTAGTACGTGGCTTAAGCGTTAAAGCGACCGCTCAAGGCTTTGAAATTAGCTTGACTGAAAACAGCAGCAAAGCGCGTTTAGAACAATTAGCCGCACATTTGCAAGCCCGTTTCAGCGGTATTGCATTAAGCATTGGCGAAACTGCAATCAGTGTGGAAAACGGTGACGACACAGCGAACCATTACTTAAGCAATATTCGCCCAGCTCGTAACCGAATCGCTTTAGATAAAGTCCAACCTGCTCATCAAATCACCCCAACTTTCGCCTCTGGCGCGATGAGTCACGGTGCATTGTTGGCAGAAGCGCACGAAGCGGTTGCTCAAGGCACTAACATTGCTGGCAGCATGAGCAACTCTGGCGAAGGCGGCGAGCATTCCAGCCGTTTTGGTACATTGCGTTCTAGCAAAATCAAACAGTTCGCTTCTGGCCGTTTCGGGGTTTGGGCTGGCTACTTAGCTGATCCTAATTTAGAAGAAATTGAAATCAAAATCGGCCAAGGTGCAAAACCGGGCGAAGGTGGTCAGTTACCAGCTCCTAAAGTGTCGGTTGAAATTGCGGCTTTGCGCGGTGGTACACCCAAAGTTGAATTGGTTAGCCCTCCTCCGCATCACGATACCTACTCGATTGAAGACTTAGGTCAGTTAATTCACGATGCCAAAGCAGCACGCGTGAAAGTAATTGTTAAATTAGTTTCATCAGAAGGTATCGGCACGATTGCTGTCGGTGTCGCTAAAGCCGGCGCTGACGTGATTAACGTCGCGGGTAACACCGGTGGTACTGGCGCGGCCGCTGTGACCAGCTTGAAAAACACTGGCCGCTCACCTGAAATTGGTATCGCCGAAGTTCATCAAGCTTTAGCTTTAAATGGCTTGCGCGAAAAAGTCACTTTACGCTGCAGTGCCGCGCATCAAAATGGCGCAGACGTCGTGAAATCAGCAATTTTAGGCGGCGACTCATTTGAGTTCGGTACTACTGCTTTAATGATGCTGCGTTGCGTAATGGCGAAAAACTGTAACATCCGCTGCCCAGCCGGTTTAACGACCGCTCACGAAGAATTCAAAGGCGACCCAAGAGTTTTAGCCCAATACTTCATGAACTTGGCGCACGAAGTACGCGAAATTCTGGCCGAATTAGGCTACAGCAGTTTGCAAGAAATTCGCGGCAAAACCGAGTTATTGCATTTAGTTGACCACGCCAGCATGGTCGGTCAAATTCAATTGCAAAAACTATTGGCCGAAGTCACCGAAATCAAAATCGACAAACCGGTTTATCTGGAAAAAGATTTTGCGATTGATGACCAAATCTTCGCCAAAGTTAAAAGCGAGTTGTTCGATAAAGGCCAAAACAAAGTTGTTGTCGAAGGCGCAGAATTCAAACTCAACAACCGTAATAAAACCGTCGGTGGTCAAACTGCTATCGATTTAGAGCGTTTATTGGCTTATGAATTGACTGCTGAACAAGTCGCGGCTTCTAAAATTATTTACACCAACCAACACGGTCGCCGCTATTTAGCTGATGACACTATCGTGGTTCGCACGCATGGCTCTGCAGGTCAAAGCTATGGCGCATTTAATAACGATGGTATTCGTCTGGAACATACGGGCACTTGTAATGATGGTGTTGGTAAAACCGCTTGCGGTGGCACCATCGTGATTAAATCACCAGGCGGTGGCTCTAATCTGGCTGGCGAAAATGTCTTGATTGGTAACTTTGCCCTGTTCGGTGCTTCCGGCGGTAAAACTTTCATCAACGGCGAAGCTGGTGACCGTTTTGCAGTGCGTAACTCCGGTGCAATGGCGGTTGTCGAAGGCGTGGGCGATTTCGCTTGCGAATACATGATTAACGGCGCGGTATTGAATTTGGGTGGCTTTGGTAAAGGCTTTTGCACCGGTATGTCGGGCGGTAATGCTTACCAATATGATCCTGAAAACCGCTTACCAGCCTTGTATGACGATACCTCGGTCAGCATTCACAGCTTAACTGATGGCACTGATGTCGCTGCCAGCCATGAACAATTTATCTTGTACATGCTAGAGCAACACATTGAGTACACCGGTTCTGAAAAAGCCAAAGCGTTATTGGCGAATTGGGCAAATGAACGTCAACACTTCAAATTTGCCTTGCCATTGTGGTTGAACAGAACTCAAACCGCCGAATTCCTCAGCAAATCAATGGATCGTAAAGCCATGATTGAAGAGTTATCGGTCGAGTTTGCTCAACAACAAATTCAGTTAATCAAACAAGCTTATAAAACCAATACGCCGTTATTTGCTGGTGCAATCCCTGCTTATGGCGAAACTGATGGTGATTTGACCTTAAAACTGATTAACAGCTATGCGGTCATCGACAAAGCCCAACAAATCGCTAAAGATCAATTAACTAAAGCAGGCCAAAGCTTAAGCCAAGCGTTGATTGATAAACAGGCTTACAAATTGGTAATGGAAAGACCACGTAAACTACAAGATGCGTTGGTGAAAAACATTCGTGAAGCATACAGCCAATACGATGACAGCCAATTGGCAGCATTGATGGCCGCTAAACGCTTGCAAGATTACAAAACCACTCTGATGTTGCGCGATGTTCAAAGCATTTATTCAATCGGCTCAACCG
>CAIZCB010000471.1 GCA_903931355.1 uncultured Pseudomonadota bacterium | reverse complement strand
TTGCCGATATCTGGGCTATCCATGCAACCTGTCAAGCTAACAATCATCAGGGTCATAGCTAAAAGAGATAATACTTTTTTCATAACATCCTCCAATTAAAAGTTTTTTTTATTTTGTGTACTAAATCAAAAATCAAGCACGGACAATTTATATCACGGTAAATCTGTTTTTAGCAACCCGAAGTTAATTTTTTGGCAGTTATTTTTAAAAAACACGCGTTTATAAAAAGTTTATCTGATAAAAATCTGATATTTATCAACACATTGTATTGATAAACCTCGTTAGCCTTAAACGAACAAGGCCCACAAAAGTGGGCCTTGATTGCACTGCAGGGCAAAACTTGTGTTTAGTTTGCTTTGCCTTGTTCAGGACCTGCGCCGTAATTAGCTGGCTTTTTATTGCCAATATCAGGGCTATCCATGCAACCAGTCAAGCTGACAACCATCATTACCAAAGCCAAAACAGAAAATACTTTTTTCATAACATCCTCCGAATTAAAAAGGTTTTTATAATTGTGCACACGAAAAGTTCGGCACGGCAAAATTTATATCATGGCAAAACAGCTGTTGCAATACCCTACTTAATCACAAGGTATCTAGGTCGCTTGGCAGCTGGATTTTAATCTCTTTACCATGCCATTTCGCCGAACCGACGTCTTGCCAATCACCCGATAAGTTGTTCTTTCTCAAGTCATTTTCCCACTCGAATGGGGCACGGATCTTTTTCATTTTGATGACAAACTGAGTGCTATCAAGGCGCAAATTCTCCTTACCCCCCCAAAAAGCCGTGACTTTCATGATAAATTTTTTCAAGCGTAGCTCATCGATATTGGGAGTCACGGCAATGTTTGCCCACATAGAATGCACTCGTCCCCAATTTGGCGCTAAAAGGCGGCCTTGTTGATTTACAAACGGTAGCCATTGCTCTTGGCCATTAGCATCGATATAGGTAATCGCCAAAATTCGGTCATAACCCTCAAAATGATCGTGTAAATACAGCGCATGAGGGGTAATGCCTAGAAAAGTGTTGGAAAACATCAGTAAAGCATTGCTCATGTCTGCCACGATGCTAGTCACAGGCAATTGTCGTGTATTGACATGGAATCGGTACAACAAGCCATAGTGGATACTGCTATTCAGCTGTAACACAATCAAAACCAACAAGATTTTGCTGATTTTATTTATAAAGCGTTTACTTAAGCGCTGATCTTGATTATCAAAAATCTTGTCGTAAAGCGTTGCTGGAAAACTACCAGCCACATTAGCAACACAACTGACATCACAGCTAACCCTCGCTCGATTATCGGCAATATTGCGATAAATTCTGCAAGCTAGCTGATAAATCCCAGGTAATTTCAGCAGCCAGCCTATTGGCGCCGTGTATCGCATAGCGACTAAAATCTGCGCGTAGGTAGCAACGCCAGCATAAACCCGACCTTGATTATCAAGCGCATACAAATCGGTTAATAATTGCGCTTCGCCAATTTGATTCAACGCTGGATAGTTTTTAGCCGCTGATTGCGCGCCCTGAAAATCAACACAACCCAACACATCAAAATGATTCAAAATCAAAACTGTGCGGCAACAGAGAGGGCATTGCTGATCATAAAAAACTCTTAATACTGGCTGTTTTGCTTGCAGAAAGTTGCCAATGGCACGATACCAAGCAAAAGGCATCATCAAACTATAGAAAATCAACATCCCCATCCCAAATGGGTAAATGTTGAATGACAGGGTAATCCCCAAATGCAAAGCGATCCCTATTAAGAAATACAACGGTCTTAACAAGCGATAATGAAAAAGCGCTAGAAAGCTAAATTGAAAAATCAGAATGGTGTAGCCAATCAATTTTTGCAGCATTTCGTTATTCAACAGCCATGACAAATCTAATGCAGACATGTAATAGGGCATAGAGGATGGCAACCAACCGCCTAAGCCATTGCGCCAATGCGGGGCAAACATTTTGTGAATTAGCGAATCAAAATACAGAAAGCCAAGACAAATGATGACGGGTAGGTAATAGGCTAAAACCGTGACTTGTGGTTTTGCATAAATGCTGTAATGAACAAACGGCGTGGCGAGTTTTTTTCTAAGACTATCAATTGCAAATGCCTTATCCAACGGCATAAAAATCAGGAAAAAATTGGCGCCGATCATGAATAAATCAAAGCCACCATCAAAATCGCGCTGCATCGGGGTGAAATTAACGAATACCAACCAAAATAGGTAATTGGCGATACTGGCTTGTTGGCAGCGATAGCCAATCACTAAAGCAAAAGCGACTAAAGCCCATAGCCATAGAAAAAAGCTAATCATCGGAAATTCGACATCCAAAAACGGAATCGGGTCGAAGATCAAATGATTAAAGAAAATCAGAAATAGCACTTCTTGCAAAGTCACGAGACCAAACAGCATTCGGAACAAACCTACACCCGTGGCCGATGCTTTTTTATGATAAAGAGCGTTTATTTTGGAAAGAAGAAGTTTGTGCATTTTCCGTATTTTGAGGCTTAAAGTTATACGAATTATAAGGTATTTATGGTTTGATCAGTTTCTTTAGGCAATAAAAAAGGCGGTATCGGAAATCCGAACCGCCTTTTAGTAAGCTATGCAAAAAGCAGTTAGCTTATTCTCCGTCTTTAGGTTCAGCGAAAACCCATTTTACGAAGAAGTAGCCTACAGCGATAATTACAACCGCTCCGACCATGCCAGATGGTTCTTTCAGCATTTCTGTTAAATCTAAGATCGCTCCCATAGGTGCCTCCTACCTTTAGTTTAGTTGTTATAAAAAAATTCTGCCAATTCTTGGCGCTCGAACTTCATATCTTACTTTAGACACATTTAAAGTCAAGCAGATTGATGACCTACCATGGAAAGATCATTTCGCAAATTGCCATATCATAAGAATATGAGTAGTATTGAGCTTTGACCTAGTTTGATAACAATAAAAACAGTTTAGAGGGGATTAATATGATCGGTGGCGTAATTATGATTTTAACGACGATTTGGGTTTACCAATCGTTGATGAAAGTTAAAAAAGGCAATATTTTGTTTTGGGTTGCAGGTTGTGCAGGCTTA
Organism: uncultured Pseudomonadota bacterium; assembly: GCA_903931355.1. GTDB lineage: Bacteria > Pseudomonadota > Gammaproteobacteria > Methylococcales > Methylomonadaceae > Methylomonas. The sequence goes on along the minus strand of CAIZCB010000471.1, from coordinate 11,472 downwards.
TTTTTGGCTATGCAATTTCTGTTCTACACCATAAACGTTGAAATTGTTGACATGTTCGATGGCAAAGATCCAAACGAAGCTTACGAACGCGATTTAACCAGCGTGGGTGATCGTAAAACTCAAGAAGGTGTAGGCGGCGCTATTTTGCCAACCTTCCTAGAATTATTACCACCAACTGCAGGTTTCTTGAGCGTTGCAATCGTTCGTACTTTATTCATCATGAAAGAAGCTTTAACACCAGCTAACTTGTTTAGCGGTTTAAAAGAACTGTTTTCTAGCATCAAAAACAGCTTCAAAACATCTAGCAACTAAAATACTGCAAGGCGGTAAGTCATCGATTTACCGCCTCCTATATCTTCCTACGACCCTGTTACCATCGACACGATGCTCACTATCGTATAAATAAACAACAGCGTCGCGACTAAGCCAACTGCAATATAAGCCGGCAAAGAACCACTCTTAAAATCGACTTCTCGATTCTTATTACTTTGCACACCAATAATTGCAGCAAACACACTTTTTACAACATGTAGTAGACTGGGTTTAGACATAGTTTTCCTTTATAAAGTGGTTTTAAAGAAAAGCGGCAAATCACCGCTGTTTATAACATCCACAACAATATCCGAATTTTCAGGCCGATGAACAGCAACCAACGACTAAAACAGCAATTATCACAACGGATTTTATTTCTGGATGGTGCGATGGGCACCATGATACAGAGCTACCAGCTAGGCGAAAAGGATTATCGCGGCCAACGTTTTGCAAACTGGCCGACCGACCTGAAAGGCAATAACGACTTACTGTCCTTAACCCAACCGGACATTATCAAAGCCATCCATCGCGCCTATTTGGATGCTGGTTCCGACATTCTCGAAACCAACACCTTCAACGCCACCCAAATCGCCATGGCCGACTACCAAATGGAAAGTCTGGCTTACGAAATCAACGTCGCCTCGGCAAAACTAGCCAAACAAGTTGCCGATGAAGTTAGCGCCTTAACCCCCGACAAACCTCGGTTTGTCGCTGGTGTACTTGGCCCAACCAACCGCACCTCGTCAATGTCGCCCGATGTTAACGACCCAGGCTACCGCAACGTCACGTTTGATAATTTGGTCGAAGCTTACAGCGAAGCCACCCAAGGCTTGATCGACGGCGGCGCTGACATTATCTTGATCGAAACCGTATTTGATACCCTCAACGCCAAAGCTGCGATTTTTGCCGTTGAACAAACCTTCGACAAGCTAGGCTACAAACTGCCAGTAATGATTTCCGGCACCATTACCGACGCCTCAGGCCGCACTTTATCCGGCCAAACCGCCGCTGCATTTTGGTACTCGTTAAAACACGTCGAGCCAATTTCAATTGGTTTTAACTGCGCATTAGGCGCCCAAGAATTACGCCAATACATCGAAGAACTCTCAAACATTGCCGATACTTACGTTTCCGCCCATCCCAACGCAGGCTTACCTAACGAATTTGGCGAATACGACGAAACCCCAGAACAAATGGCAGCAGAATTGGCCGACTGGGCAGCTAACGGCTACTTGAACATCATCGGCGGCTGCTGCGGCACCTCACCAGACACCATCCGCGCCATCGTCAAAGCCGTTAGCCAACACCCGCCAAGACAAATCCCCGAATTAGAAAAAAAATGCCATTTGTCTGGTTTAGAGCCGATGAGCATTGGCCCAGAAACCTTATTCGTCAACGTCGGCGAACGCACCAACGTAACAGGCTCAGCGGTTTTCAAAAAACTGATTGTCGAAGAAAACTACGAAGCCGCTTTAGATGTCGCCAAACAACAAGTTGAAAACGGTGCGCAAATCATCGACATCAATATGGACGAGGGCATGTTGGAATCAAAAGCGGCAATGGTGCGCTTTTTGAACTTAATCGCTGCCGAGCCGGACATTGCCAAAGTGCCAATCATGCTCGACTCCTCGAAATGGGAGATTTTGGAAGCCGGCTTAAAATGCATTCAAGGCAAAGGCATTGTTAACTCGATTTCGATCAAAGAAGGCGAAGAAACCTTTATCAAACAAGCCAAGCTAGTGCGTCGCTACGGTGCCGCCGTGATTGTGATGGCGTTTGATGAACAAGGCCAAGCCGACACCATGGCCCGCAAAGTCGAAATTTGCCAACGCGCTTACAAAATCCTGACCGAACAAGTCGGCTTCCCAGCTGAAGATATTATTTTCGACCCCAATATTTTCGCCGTCGCCACCGGGATTGAAGAACACAACAACTACGGCGTGGACTTTATCGAAGCCACCCGCATCATTAAACAAACCCTGCCACACGCCTTAATTTCTGGCGGTGTATCGAATGTTTCATTCTCATTCCGTGGCAACAATCCGGTACGAGAAGCGATTCACGCGGTATTTTTATATCACGCCGTCCAAGCTGGCATGGATATGGGTATCGTCAACGCAGGACAATTGGCAATTTATGCCGATATTCCGACTGAATTGCGCGATGTGGTTGAAGATGTGATTTTAAATCGCACCCCAGAAGGCACCGAAAGACTGTTAGAAATTGCCGAAAAATATCGCGGCACAGGCCAAGCTGCCAAACAGGAAACTTTAGAATGGCGCGACTGGCCAGTCAGCAAACGACTGGAGCACGCTTTAGTTAAAGGCATCGCCGACTATATTGAAGAAGACACCGAAGCCGCTCGTTTAGAAGCCGAAAAACCGCTGCACGTTATCGAAGGCCCCTTGATGGACGGCATGAACGTAGTGGGCGACTTGTTTGGTGAAGGCAAAATGTTCCTGCCACAAGTCGTGAAATCGGCGCGGGTAATGAAAAAAGCCGTGGCCTATTTAATGCCGTTTATGGATGCCGAAGTTGATGGCAGCGAACGCAAAACCAACGGCAAAGTATTAATGGCTACCGTCAAAGGCGACGTTCACGACATCGGTAAAAACATCGTTGCCGTGGTTCTGCAATGCAACAATTACGAAGTCATCGACTTGGGCGTCATGGTGCCAGCAGAAACCATTTTGAAAACCGCGCGCGATGAAAAAGTCGATGTCATCGGCCTTAGCGGTTTGATTACCCCATCGTTAGATGAAATGGTTCACGTTGCCAAAGAAATGCAACGCCAAGGTTTTACCATTCCATTGATGATCGGCGGCGCCACCACTTCCCGCGCTCACACCGCCGTTAAGATTGAACCCAACTACCAAGCGGCACCAACGCTGTATGTCACCGATGCGTCTCGTAGCGTTGGCGTGGTTAGTTCATTATTGAGCGACGATTTAAAAGCCGACTTTATCGCCAAAACCCGCGCCGAATACGAAATCGTCCGCGAGCGTCACAAAGGTCGCCATGCCAAAGTTGCTCAACATGATTTAGAAGCCGCCCGCACCAATAAATTTAACTATGCAGACCACCAACCGGTAAAACCTAAGTTTTTAGGCACCAAAGTCATCGACAATTTCTCGCTGGCTAGTTTGGTAGATTACATCGACTGGACGCCATTTTTCCAAACTTGGGAATTATCCGGCAGCTATCCAGCCATTTTGACTGACCATGTGGTGGGCGAAGAAGCGGTGAAATTGTTTGCTGATGCACAAACCATGCTCAAACAAATCGTTGACGAAAACTGGATTAGCGCCAAAGCAGTAATCGGCTTTTTCCCTGCCAATAGCCAAGGCGACGATGTGATTGTTTATCGTGACGACAGCCGTAGCGAAACCTTGGAAGTATTGCATCACTTGCGCCAGCAAAACGTCAAAGCCCCAGGCCGTCCAAACTATTGCTTATCCGACTTTATTGCCCCAGTTGGCAGCGGTGTTGCGGATTACTTAGGCGGTTTTGCGGTGACATCAGGGATTGGCATCGAAACCAAACTCGCCGAGTTTGAACAAGACCACGACGATTACAGCGCGATTATGTTGAAAGCCTTGGCCGACCGCTTTGCCGAAGCCTTTGCTGAATACATGCACCAAGCCGTGCGCCGCGATTATTGGGGCTATGCCGAAGATGAAAATCACGACAACGCCGCCTTAATCGACGAAGCCTACCAAGGCATTCGCCCAGCACCGGGTTATCCTGCTTGCCCTGATCACACAGAAAAGGCCAAGTTATTTGAATTGCTGAATGTCACAGCTAACACCAGCATTGAACTGACCGAAAACTTTGCCATGTTGCCAACAGCCGCAGTCAGCGGTTGGTATTTTGCTCATCCAGCATCGCAATATTTCAATGTCGGCAAAATCGATCAAGACCAGCTTCAAGATTATGCAAAACGTAAAGGCATTAAGCTTGAAGTTGCGGAACGCTGGTTAGCGGCGCATTTGCATCATTAATCTCGGCATGTTCATGGCTTACTTAGACAAAATCACCAAACATTGATGAGCGATTACCTTTTATACGGCACCGAAGGCTGCCATTTATGCGAAGACGCCGAACAATTGCTGCTTGATGCGGGTTTGGCGTTTAGCAAACAAGACATCATCGAAGACCCACAATTGCTGCAAAATTATGGCGTATTGATTCCGGTGTTATTACACAGCGCCAGCCAGCAACAATTAAACTGGCCATTTGATAGCCTCGCCTTGCAGGACTTCATTAAAAACAATCGCCTATAATGGCGACATCTTTTCATTTATCAGCAACTGCTATGACCGACACACCTGACATCTTAAAAAAAATTCTTGCCACTAAAGCCGAAGAAGTCGCTCGTCGCAAGCCTAATTTACCCTTGAGTTTGCTGGAAGAATTAGCAGGCACCGTACAAGGCCCACGCGGTTTTTACCAAGCCTTACAAAGCAAAGCCTCAGCAGGCAAACCAGCGATTATTGCCGAAATTAAAAAAGCCTCGCCCAGCCAAGGCGTAATTCGCGAAAACTTTAAACCCATCGACATCGCCCACGATTACGCCTTAAACGGCGCAACTTGTTTGTCAGTGCTAACCGATAAATTGTATTTCCAAGGCTCGGAAGCGAATTTACAAGCCGTGCGCGAAAAATGCCCGTTGCCAGCAATTCGCAAAGATTTCATGATCGACCCGTATCAAATCCACGAATCGCGTGCTTTAGGCGCTGATTGCGTGTTGCTAATCGTTGCAGCGTTAGATGATGTGATGTTGAAAGAATTAGCCGATACCGCAACTGGCTTGGGGATGGATGTGTTGGTTGAAGTGCATGATGCCGCTGAATTGGAACGCGCTTTAAAACTGGATACCAAATTGATCGGTATCAACAACCGTAATCTGCGAACCTTTGAAGTATCGCTACAAACCACTTTAGAACTGAAAAACCAAATTCCTGATGATCGTTTAATCGTCACCGAAAGCGGCATTCACACACCTGATGATGTGAAATTGATGTTAGAGCAGGGGATTTACAGCTTTTTGGTCGGCGAAGCGTTTATGCGTGCACCGTCACCGGGACAAAAAATGCGTGAATTGTTTTTTCCGAGAACTTACTAAGCCTGTTTCTGGGCGAAACAACGAACAGTTTCGCCCAGATTTTCAGCCCAACTTTATTTTTTAGTCATAAAGAAATAAACCGAGGGGCATTTCAAAACTAATTTGCTACCGTCTTTTTCGACAGCGCCACAGGTTTCCATTTTTGAACGACCTGATGCGGCTTGTTTGACTAATTTGCCGTTATCGACACTGTAATTTAAGATCGCACGCATTTGATTAACCCGAGCATTAGCATCTTTATCTTCGGTAATCCCTTCCATTGTGCCATCAGCTCTAAACTCCCAAGTGGTGTTCATGCCGCGCGCATTGCTGCCATCGCTGTTAACCGATTCTTTATCAATCTGCCAAGTGCCCAACAAATCCGCTTGAGTCAATGGCACATCAGCCATAACACTTGAAGATAAAAACAACAGTACTGCGCCAAGAAGAGTTTTAGCTTGCATGAGGAAATCCAATAATGGAGTTAAAAGAGTGGCGATTGTAGCACAGCGCTAAAAGCTGACTTTTAAGGGCTATTGGTTGGAATTGACTTTCGGAATATCTCATGGCTTAATTGACTCGTTTCGACCCGTTGCGGTCTATCGTCTAATTTGATTCAATGGCGGCAATTTGATGCTTAACAGTCATACCGACTAGGTTCCGATGATATACAGAAGGGGAATTTCTATGCTGATCACTAATTTACTGTTTGGGAATCATTTTTCTGTAGATATACTGAAACCATCTAATTACTAGTTAGCCCACTTAAAAAAAAGGAGGTTTTATGCCAGTTCAAAGCAGTGAAGTTCAAGTCGGTGCATTTTTCATTACCGCCAATGAGCAGTTACGCAAGGTCACTCAAATCGAAACCGATGCTCAATCCAGAGACCGAGTTCATTACTTGAGCAAAAGCGCAAATATTGCAAACCGCGAATTCAATTTTGGTCACACAAAAGCGAATCCCCCATTGATGGATAGCTTCATTTCAGATTGTGACCGCCTATTGAGTACACCGGAGATTTTGCAGTTACGCAAATCCAATATCATTCTTTCAAATGAGTAACCGTAGGCTAACCCGGCGGTCGAGAGGGACGCTCCGCCTATCGGCGTCGCGCCCCTCACCTCAACGTTAGGTTTCAGAACTCCTTCCTCGCCACTCATGACCAAGATTATTCTCGGCCACCCCTACTCGGGGGCTCTGTACGCATATATTGCTGATCAAACACAAGGTGCCAGCAGTTGTTATACGCGAGCGGTCGGAAGTCACTCGTACTACACGACTCTCTACGGTCGAAACTATGCCAAGTACATTGAGCGCGCGCTCATGTTTACGCTTGTCTATGACGAGGTCTATCTCACGCCAGCAGACAATCCCTGGCCAAAATCCAAACTCTCTTCGAGCAATGCAGTTCACATCGAACTTGGACTTCATGCCGACTGGGACGACTACAAGCCACTATTTAATGACACGAGCGGTCATGTACATCGATACCTCTCCGATCCAGTCATATCTACTTTGCTCACCCAGACCTTCAAGATTCCGAAATCCGTCCAGAAGATGGTGATGTCCTCGATCCTTTACGAGTACAGCCTATCTCGCGAACTGCGCTGCCCCGTGATCTGTTCTCCGGGTCGCCGGCAAGTCCTTAAACGCTTGGTCGAGATTGACCGGCCTGCAATTCATGCCACAGTAATCGGCGACGTTCATATCGCAGCGACCGATGCTTACATGGATGCCACTGGCCTCCTTTTGTCCCCCAAGAGTCTAGATAATCTCATTGAGATCAAACCCGACAAGAATGTGCGAACATATGGAGAGCATCTCCTTTCCGCACTTACCGAGATGCAATCGGCTCCGACATCAGAGTTGAAGCTGAGGCTCTTGACTATGGCTCGCGACGCCATTGAGCAGGATACAGTCGGCAAGTATGCGAGCGGGCTTCTCGGCTGGCTAGGTACGCTGCTCCGCATCGTGGGCCTGCCGCATCTTGCGATTGTCCCCGCCGCTGGAGCCAAGTTAGCTGACTACCAAGCAGATTTGGCGAGTTGGTATGCGTTCTCGGGAGAAGTCCAAAAGGCGGAGTCAAAGTCGGTCCTCGTGGGGCAGATCGACACGCAACTCGCTGCCCTTAAGAACACTGGGTAATAGGGCTGCCAGCTAAAACCTACCCCTTCATCAACGGGACGCCTTGCGGCGCCCATTATTCGAACGTTAGCTTTCATGGAGAGAGTATGAGCCTCGAACAAGAATTTGAAATTCATATTCTGGAGCAACACCAGATTTCAAAAGAGGAAACGGGTTATAAAGCTCCACAGTTCCTCTCTATGGTCAGAAACCGTGGAGCACTTCAAACCGCAAGGGATCTATTGGTCGGCCCTAATAAAATATCCGAAGGATTGACTCGTCTAGGGCCATAGGATGCGCTGAACAACGTGAAGCAAGTAGGGCGTAATAGCGATAGCGTATTACGCCGTATGATCGAAGGCCAAATACGGCGCAATGCCCGTTGGTTATTGCGCCCTACCCGTTACGCCGTACTTGGTAATAATGGCCATTATGCCGCATTAACCAACAACCTGTCGCCAGACGGGGTTTGTAAACCCGTCTGCACTATTTATTGTTACTTTGAAGTGATTTGAAACTTTAAATATCCCGTCCTGCATATACCCGTTAATCGCATAGCCTGCTAACGGTAGTATACGGAATTTACAAAACTCTATCGATTATCTAATATATTGCATTATACTTAGCTAGTTTTCGATAGATATGGAGCTACCATGGACCCTGTACGAAATCCCTTTGCGCCCGGCGCGGGCAGTAAACCACCGGAAATTGCTGGCCGCGATGCAATTCTCAATGATGCGGATGTTGCCATTCAGCGAACCTTGATTGGCAAATGGGGCAGACCTCAAATGTTGCTCGGCTTGCGAGGAGTAGGTAAAACCGTGCTCCTGAACGAAATTGAAAAGATGGCGGAGGAAAGGGGACACCTGACATCATTTCTTGAAGCGCCGGAAGGTAAGTCATTGAGCGAAATGCTGGTTCCAAAACTCAATCAGGTTCTGCGAAAACTCTCTGTAACCGACCAAGCCAAAGCACAGGCTCACCAAGCGCTTAGAGCGCTAAAGTCCTTTGCTTCGGCCTTCAAGCTTTCCTATGGCGAAGTTACTCTGTCAGTCGACCCAGAAGTAGGTGTTGCCGATAGCGGAGACCTAGAAAGTGATCTACCAGAGCTTTTTATTCGTGTCGGCTATGCTGCTAAAGCGGCAGGAAAGGCTTGGACACTCCTTATCGATGAGGTTCAGTATCTACGACCAGATGACTTAGCTGCATTAATCGTGTCTCTTCACAAAATAAGTCAGAAGGAGCTACCTGTGCTTTTCTTCGGCGCAGGTTTGCCGCAAGTTGCTGCGCTATCTAGCAATGCCAAGTCATATGCCGAGCGACTCTTCCATTATCCCGCAGTAGGTCCACTGCTCCCCACAGATTCAAAAAGCGCTATCAAGCAACCCGTCGAAGATGAGGGAGTGAGCATCAGTGAAGACGCTCTGGACGAGATTGTGCTCAAAACCCAAGGTTATCCGTACTTCCTGCAAGAATGGGGCTACCAATGCTGGAATATTGCGCAAAATGAACGGATTGAAGTTGCTGACGCGTTACAAGCTGAGAGTGCGGCTACTCGGCGCTTAGATGATGGCTTTTTTAAGGTGCGATTTGATCGACTCACACCAAAAGAACGGGAGTACGTTATTGCCATGGCTCAGCTAGGGACCGGCCCATATCGATCATCCGATGTTGCCGAAGCATTGGGGGAATCATCTCAAAGTCTGGGTCCACGCCGAGCACAGATTATCAGCAAAGGGATGATCTACAGCCCTTCGCATGGCGACATCGCTTTCACCGTGCCAATGTTCAACGACTATTTGACTCGTAATTTTACTAGCAAGTCCAGCAAAACATAAGTTAAGTCGGTATTTTCAAAGTGGTCTATTTCCGTTCGTAACATGCTTGCAATCTCTCTGAATATTCCAGTAACAGCCATTCGCGAACGTCTGCTACTGGCGGATAACGAGTATTAGAAGCATACCCACTTTTGCATAAAACGGCGCAATTAAAAAAATACACGGTTGTGATTTACCAACCCTAGAATGCAAATAGCTTTTTTAAGCAACCATTAGATTCAAAGCATTCCCAACACAGCCGACAAACTTTTTTCCACCGCCAACATTTCTTGCTGGGTTAAGCTTGCCAACGGCCCTTCACCAAAACGGCTTCTATCCAAGGCTCTTGGTTGATCGGTAATCACTTGGCAAGGTTTTAATAAACGCTCTTTAGCTTCGATAGTGACTCGCCAGATTTTAAAACTGGGATAAATTTGAGTGGATAGCGGTAAAACCACAATCATCGGAGTAATGCTTGCGATTAGCTCATCAGCTTGAATAATCAATACCGGACGAACTTTACCAATTTCACGGCCACGCGCAGGATTGAGATTAGCGACCCAAATCTCACCCCGCTTCATTAGCGCCACCATTTTTCATCAGGATCGATACCCGCTTCTAATTCGGCAGCGATCACCGCATTTAAGCCTTCATCAACTAACTCATCAGCAAACGCTTGTGCCTGATTAGCAATAACTGGATTCGCATAAGCAGTTTGAATTTCTGCCACCATTTGCATCATAAAGCGTTCTTTTTCGCGCCGCGCTAAATATTCGCTAATGGCTAAGCGGGCGATTTCTGAAGGGGTTTTGCCGACCAGTAGCGCTTCGGCTTTCAGATTTGCTTCGATATTGTCAGGCAGTCGTAGGCTGATAGCGGTCATAGCATTCTCCAGATAAGCTCAATACTGATGACAAATTGTATTACATTATGAATGACAATTTACACACTAACCCAAATCCGCCGCTCTTTCCCCAGTGCTAATCCGCCCACCTTCCAGCACATCAAAAATATAAACCTTACCATCGCCATGATGGCCGCTATGAGCAACGCGCATCACGATTTCAAAAATTTTCTCGACCAAATCCTCTGGGGCCAATATTTCGATGCGTTTTTTCGGTAAAAACGGTTTGTAATCTTGGCTATGTTCGGTGCGTTCGCGACCAAAACCATCACAATCAATCACCGTCATCCCCGGAAAACCTGGAACTTCCATTAAAGCCATCGTTACTTGACTCAGTTTATGTGGCTGAATGTAAGCGCGTATTTCTTTCATAAAAATCCTTTAAGGCTCATCGGCCTCGGCAAAATAACGGTAAAGCGCGGGTAATAGGGTTAAGGTTAACAAAGTTGCAGTAATTAAGCCGCCAATAATCACCACTGCAAACGGTTTGGCGGTTTCCGAGCCAACGCTGGTTGATAAAGCCGCAGGGAATAAGCCTAACATCGCCATTAATGCGGTCATCACCACCGGTCTTAAGCGACTCACCGAGCCATTCACAATCGCATCATGCAATGACTGACCTTCGCGGCGTAGCTTGTTTAAGTTTGAAACTAGAATCACGCCATTCTGTACTGCAATCCCAAACAAGGCGATAAAGCCTACCGCTGCGGAAACGCTCAAATTAATCCCGGTCGCCAATAAAATCAGCAAACCGCCAATCATCGCAAACGGCACATTCATCACAATCAGCAAGGCATTTTTGACCGACATAAACGCCCAAAACAATAGGACAAAAATCAATCCCAAACTAATCGGCACAATCACCGCCAAGCGTTTCATCGCCCGTTGCTGATTCTCAAACTGACCACTCCACACCACTCGATAACCCGGTGGCAAATCCACTTGCTGCGCTACTTTTTGCTGAGCCTCGGCAACAAAACTACCTTGGTCACGGTTGATTAAATTACATTTAATCGCAATCCGCCGCATATTGTCTTCACGACTAATCCGCGAGGCACCTTGATTAACGCTAATCGTCGCCAGTTCTGACAAAGGAATCCGCTGACCATCGGGAGTTTGCACAGTTAAATTTTCCAAACCCGATACCGAATTCCGCGCCTCTTCTTCGTAACGCAGGGTGATATCAAAACGACGCTCACCCTCCAGAAAC
>CAIZCB010000470.1 GCA_903931355.1 uncultured Pseudomonadota bacterium | reverse complement strand
TTTGACGCGGTTGGACAGCGTAATGCTCATGATTCCTCGGCTTGTAGTAAACAAAAACAGTCGGCCATTATACGGTATCGGGCCAAAATCGCCTTATTCAGTTCGGCATTTAACCGACTAGAAAAAGATTTTTTCCTGTAGCCGCTTGCGGTGTTGGGGCTGATAATAGCGATTTTTATGCCTATTGCGGTTTATGAGCCTACGTTATCAAATCATTGGTCGGATTTTATTGTTGTCGCTGGGGATTTTGGTCTTGGGTGGTGCGATTGCTATTTGGCAAGCTCGGCAAGCGGTGGCGAAAGAGGTCGATGCCTCGATTCATCTGGCTTTGCAATTAATCACCTTGGGGGTTAGCAACGCCCCCGCATCCCAACAAATTGACGATTTATCGCGCTTCGCCTCGTTGCAACAAACTCGGCATCTAACTATTCAACTGCATCAAGCCGATGGCCAATTGATTCATTTTGCTGGCGAAAATCAACCCAGTCACCCAGAAGATATGCCGCCTGCATGGTTTATTCGCTGGGTAACAAGCGAATATCCGCAACTTGAACATCAGCTAAAAACCCAAGATGGCAAGCCGGTGACTTTGATTATTCAAGCTCAGCCTTTGGATGAAATCACCGAAGTTTGGCAGGAAAGTCTGGGCTTTTTTGGCTCATTGGCTTTGCTAACCGTGCTGACGTTTTTGGCGGTTAATCTAGTGTTCAACAAATCGTTGAAATCGATTGCCAGCATTGTTGATGCGCTAAGAATGATCGAAACCGGCCAATATCGCCAGCAATTACCTACTTTTTCCACCCAAGAATTTGACGATATTGCTAAAGCGATTAATCACATGACCGTCGAATTAGAGAAAACTCGTCAAGAAAATCGCGCTTTGACCCAGCATTCTTTAGCGATTCAAGAAGAAGAACGCCAACGCTTATCGCAAGAATTACACGATGAATTCGGCCAATCATTAACCGCGATTAAAGTCATGGCGGTCACCGCCGCTAAACCGCAAGCCGACGCAGTGAAAATCAGCCATTCGATTGCCGATATTTGTAATCACCTGATGATGGTATTGCGCTCGATGATGCAACAACTGCATCCGCTGGTTTTGACCGAATTGGGGCTAAAAGCCACCTTGGAAGACATGGTCAATCACTGGTCAGAACGTAACCCGGGTTTGGATTTACAAATTAACTGTAGCGAGCAAGTCGATGGTTTGGATAAACATCTGACTATTCAGGTGTTTAGAGTGATTCAAGAATGTTTAACCAACGTGGTTCGCCATGCTCAGGCTCACAAGGTGCAAATTGATTTAGATCAACAGCCGCAGCTATTGGAATTAAAAGTTCAAGATGATGGTGTCGGTTGCGATTTGCAAACCTTAACCCGTGGCTTTGGATTATTAGGCATCAAAGAGCGGATACGTTCATTAGATGGTGAGCTGACGGTGGATTCCAAACCGCAAGCTGGCATGACGATTACAGCAAGGATACCGTTAGCATGAGCGACAAAATCAAAATTATTCTGGTAGACGATCATGCCGTGGTACGTGCGGGTTTTAGTATGTTGTTAGCTGCTGATGAACATATCGAAGTAGTTGCCGAAGCCGAGCGCGGCGAACAGGCGATTCAGCTCTATCAGGAATTACAGCCCGATATGATAGTCATGGATTTGTCGATGCCCGGCATTGGCGGCTTGGAAACGATTCGCCGGATTATGCAACGCGACCCGCAAGCGCGGATTTTGGTGTTTAGCGTTCATCACGAACAAGTCTATGTACAGCGGGCTTTAGCGGCCGGAGCCAAAGGCTATCTCAGTAAAAATGGCGCACCGGAACTGCTATCAGAAGCGATTAGCGTGATTATGGAAGGCGATAGTTATATCGAGCGGGGATTGCTTAAAGTTAATCCAGAGCAACTGGTTAGCGATGATTATCAGACCATTATCAACGGACTTTCACCGCGAGAATTTGATGTGTTTAATCTGCTGGCGCAAGGTTTAACGGTCAATAAAGTTGCCGATCAATTGTGTTTAGGGCAAAAAACCGTTGCCAATTACGCAACCCAGATTAAGAAAAAATTACAGGTAGAAACAGCAGCGGAGCTGGCGCATATTGCGGTTAGTTTGGGGGTGGTGGGGCGGTGATAGTCGATGAATGTTTGATTTTGAGATCAATAAATTGAGTGATTTGTGCAGATAACGTTTGTTCAACTTGTAATGCCACTGTATCTATCACGGTTTTAAAACTCGGTATTTCATCTGCGAACAGAGTATCCAACTCGGCGTGGGTTCTAATCAAAATGGCAATTGAAGCATTTTTGGATTGGGAGGCTTTAGCTAATTTATTCGCAGCATCGGCTAGTGATTCGTTTTGTCGTTGAACTTTAATCGTAATCGGTGATTTTTGATTGGTTGAATTCAGTAATGCGTCAATGCCGCTATTGCGTTGCACAGGCACAATATCCAAACCTTTTAATAAAGCTAGGGCTTCATTATCAGCATTTACATAGGCAGCTCTGCCTTTTTGTAATAAGTTTGATTCGGTTTTATAGGGTGATTCAATCCGACTTAAAGCTAAATCCACGGCATCTTTAGAGCTGTCCATACCAATTGCTTGTCTTTCCATCAGTTTTGCTGCTACCAAGGTTGTGCCGCTGCCGCAAAATGGGTCAAGAACAATATCGCCAACGTCAGAAGCAATTTCAATAATACGTTCTAATAACAAAACAGGTTTTTGGGTTGGATAACCGCAGCGTTCTTTTGCTTTAGGATTAAGAAATGGGATTTCCCAAACATCACTTAATGGCACCCCTTTTTTTTCACCGCTATAGATAGCCTTGCCTTGAGCATTCAAAGCATAGCTTGATACGCCGTATTGATCGCGTGCCCGTAATTGTAGAATTTGATCAACATTGGTTGTTTCTGAATAAGCGCCATAAACTCGATTAAATTTAAACTGATCAGATTTTGAGTAGAAAAAAATAGTTTGATGGGCAGGTAATAATCCTTTGGCAGAATTAGACCAGCGGCGGTAACTCCAGATAATTTCAGAGCGGAATTGTTGGCTACCGAATATTTGATCCAATAATATTCGTAATAAAAAGTTGGCGTTTTTATCGCAATGTAAAAATATTGAACCTGTTGGTTTTAATAAACGATGAGCTTCACGCAAACGCTGCTCCA
>CAIZCB010000469.1 GCA_903931355.1 uncultured Pseudomonadota bacterium | reverse complement strand
GCTGCTTGGGTATCTTCAGCATTGGCGGTTAGGGTTAAGTAAACATTGTTGGGATCATCGTAATTAATTAGGTAGCCAAAACGTGTTTGGATTGAATTAAAACGACCTGTAATACCATTGTCGGCTGTAAATAAAGTCCAACGAGATGGTCTTAGCGAATTGCCCGCGAAGCTTAAATTACCGCCTAAAATAGCTTGGCCGCCTACTACATTCAATGATTGACCGCTTCCCATAACCAGTGTGCTGGTATTGGCGCTGGTAAAGTCACCCAGTAAATTAACTTGCTGCGCTGCTTGGCTAATGTCGAAAGTGCCGTTATTGGTCACAGTGTTAGAATTAGCAATTGAGGCATTTTGTCCTACCAAAGCCAGTGTTGAACCCGCATCAACTGTTGTGGGTCCTGAGTAGGTATTAGCCGCAGTTAGCGCTAAAGTACCGCCGCCTTGAACAACAACATCACCAGGTCCAATACCATCAATAATGGGATTAATGATGGTTGTTGTATTGCCTTGTGCGATATTGAAGATCGGATCACCAGATACGGTGATTTGGTTGCTAATGGTTGTGTCTTGTGTGACTGATAATGTTGCAGCTTGAGTTTGACTACCGACTAAATCTAATTGACTAGTACCCAATGCATTAGCATTGTTGATTGCTAACTCTGCACCTGCATTAACTTGAATGCCACCATCGATACTGTTGTTACCGGTTAAAACCAAAGTACCTTGGTTAACGGTGGTTCTGCCGTGGTAATCATTATCAGCAGTTAATATCAGCGTGCCGGCATCATCTACAGTTAAACCACCAATACCAGTGAATTTACCGATAATTTGGTTTAGGGTATTAGCGCTAGGCGCCAAAATTGCGCCATTTTGGTTAATTGTAAAGTTGGTTTGTACTTCGCTCTCGTTATTCAAGGTTAGTCTTCCACCATCAAACACGGGTTGAAGATCAAGGTTTTGTAGAAAGTCAGCTAATGTATGATTAGTGGCGGTTAAAGTGGTTTCTTTAGGTTTGGTTTCGCCTAATTCATAAATCCTTAATCCTGATGACATCATAAATGAATCAGGATTTTTATTATCGGAACTAAAGCCAAAGCCAAATTGATTGCCTGCTTGTAAATCAAACGAAATTTTTGTTATTCCGTAGCTGCTATTATTCACATTAAGAAATTCTGATAAAAAATACTTAGTAGAACCAATAAAGTAATAGGGAGTTACACCGCTATACTGCCAATCCATAGCACTATAGTTGTCAACTCCAAAATCAAATTTAGTTGCCCCAGAAGCTGTAGAGTAAATATCAAAACCAGAATTAGCATTGGAAGGCGAATTCATATTGGAAGACGAATTCATATATGAATACATTGTTAATGATGCGTTTGTTTGCACATCACCAATTTGATATGGATTATTTTCTACATAAACTTGCCCAATGTTATCTGGGTTAAGGTAATTAAAATCAAAACCATTAAACATCCATTCTGCATAGGCATTTGATGTATAACTAGCCGCGCCTAACAACATAGTCAACGGCAGTGCTTTAGCTAAACCGGCCAAGTTTCTGCGTCGTTTACCGTTTGATTGTCCTTGACCAACGCTGTTAGTCGCTAATTCTGATGCAACCACCAGTGCGCCTAGTTTTTTGCTAAAAACCAATTTGAAAATATTTTTATTCATTGCTTGTTCACCTTTTGCGTTGATGGCTGTGACAGGAAAATCCCAATCAGAAGATATAGCGGATTTTCCGTTTTATTTGTAAAAAATCGTAAAAACATTGTGTTATTTTAGACACAGTGTTGTTTGAGATATACAGATCATTCCTGCTAAATACGACCAAATACGACATTTTTTATTTCTTTTTTTGTGCTAAGTGTTTTTATGATTTTTTTCAAAACAAGCTTCAAACAGTTTTTGACGCTTTTACTGGTGTTAAGCGCTAGTTGGCCTATTCATGGCTTGGCGATTGAGCTAGAGGCGGGGATGGATAGGCTTAATCCCGCCTCAGCGATTGAGTTTATTGAAGATAGCAGCGGACAATTGACGTTGGCGGCGATATTGACAGACCCGAGCATCGCGGCAGGTTTTAAGCCAGCGCCAATCAGTGGTCGCGATATTAATTTTGGGTTTTCCAAATCGAGTTATTGGTTACGTGTGCCTTTAATGCGAAGCGCCGAACTAGCCGCTGATTCGGTATTGGAGCTGACCTATATCTATTTAGATCGGATAGAGTTTTATGCGCCTAGTAAAGCGCCGGTGATCACTGGCAGCGCCTTCCCATTTAGCTCCCATCCTATCCCTAACCGTTTTTATGCGTTTCCGATTGAACTCAGCACCCAACAGCAATATTTTTATTTACGGATTCAGTCTGAAGATGCTTTGACTGTGCCTTTGTCGCTTTGGCAAGTTGATAAATTTAGCACCGACAGTCAGCAGGATTACATGCTGCAATCGCTTTACTACGGGGCTATTTTGGCTTTAGCCTTGTATAACCTGATGTTGTATTTTTCGTTAAAAGATAAAACCTATTTGTTTTACAGTCTGTATGTCATCACGTTGGGCTTGGGGATGTTGGCGGGTAATGGATTAGGTAAGCAGTTAGTTTGGCCAGACTTTCCGGCTTGGAATCGGGTCTCGCAATCGACAATGCTGAGTCTTACCGGCGTATTTGCGATTTTGTTTGCTCAGAGTTATTTACAAACCCAACGCCAAACACCTAAAACCCATGTTTTTCTGAATTTGTTAATGGCTACTTTGAGTGTTGTGGCTGTTTCATTAGCGTTTAGTGTTCAGTGGGGCTATCCGATTGCAGGATTATTGAATGCGATGTTGGTTGTGTCGGTGTTATTTGGTTGCACGATGATTGCGACGCCAATTAGGTTGATTTACGCCGGTCAGCGTGGCTACCGTTATTTTTTACTAGCTTGGGGGATTTTGTCGCTAGGGGTTATGGTAGCTACGTTTCGCTTTTTAGATTGGTTGCCGACCAATGCTTTGACTG
>CAIZCB010000468.1 GCA_903931355.1 uncultured Pseudomonadota bacterium | reverse complement strand
TTTTAATCATCATATTTTCACCTCCTGTCATTAAGCATGCATCAGCAATAACTTACGAGGAAGGCCTTTATCACGGACAAACCGAGCAAAACAACGCGCACCATTACCACATTGCGCTACTTCACTACCGTCAGCATTAAATATCCGATATTTAAAATCAGCATTGGCTGTCATTGGTTTATCAACCATCAATAATTGATCAAAACCAATGCCAAAATTGCGATCTGCAAGTTTGCGTATCTGCTGTTCGCTGAGTGAAATAGCCTGATTGATCGTATCAATCACGACAAAGTCATTACCCAAGCCATGCATTTTGGTGAAATTCATTAACATACAACTACCTTAAGGCAACAATTGCTCGCCAGCCCATAATTGAGGAATCGATTCACGTTCTCTAATCAGATGAACTTGATCACCATCCACCATCACTTCAGCAGCACGCGGACGCGAATTGTAATTAGAGCTCATGGTAAAACCATAAGCACCTGCAGAACGAACTGCTAACAAATCACCTTGCGCCAGTTTTAAGTCACGATTCTTACCAAGAAAATCACCGGTTTCACAGACTGGGCCAACGATGTCCCAAGTTTGCTCAGGCGCATCGCTCTCAGCATTGACAGGAATAATCGCCTGCCATGCGCCATATAAAGACGGTCTAACCAAATCGTTCATCGCCGCATCAATAATGGCAAAATTTTTATTTGCTGTCGGTTTCAAGTATTCAACTTTAGTCAGCAAAATCCCCGCATTACCGACAATCGCCCTGCCCGGCTCTAATAAAATCTCATAATCACGATCACCAAAGCGTTGCAAAATCGCCTCAATGTATTCGGCAGGCTGTGGCGGTTGCTCATCGCGATAGCAAATCCCCAATCCTCCACCTAAATCGATGTGCTCCAACTCAATACCTTCGGCATGTAAGGCATCGACCAATGCCAAGACACGATCAGATGCATCAAGAAACGGTGCGGTGTCGGTTAATTGCGAGCCGATATGACAATCAATACCGACTATTTTGATATTGTCCATTTTTGCCGCGCGACGATATTCGCTAAGCGCATGATCAATATCGACGCCGAATTTATTTTCTTTTAAGCCCGTCGAAATATAAGGATGGGTTTTGGCATCGACATCAGGATTAACCCGAAATGAAACCGGTGCAATCACACCTAACTTAGCGGCAACTTGATTAATCCGATCCAATTCGGATGCTACTTCAATATTAAAACAGCGGATTCCAATCTCTAAAGCCGCTTGGATTTCATCTTCACGTTTGCCAACACCGGAAAAAACGATTTTATCCGGCGCGCCACCTGCCGCTAAAACGCGACGCAGTTCACCTAAAGAAACAATGTCAAATCCTGAACCCAAGCGAGCTAAAACATTCAAGATAGCTATATTTGAGTTGGCCTTAACCGCATAGCAAATTAAATGCCGATGATTAGCAAAGGCTTGATCAAATGCGCGCCAATGGCGTTCTAAAGTAGCGCGAGAATAGATATAACAAGGTGAGCCATACTGCGCGGCAATCGCTTCTACAGCAACATCTTCAGCAAACAGTTGCTGTTGTCGATAATTAAAGTAATCCATGATTATTTTTTAGGGACGTAAATAGGTGGAGGGCTATCGGGCATGTACAAAGGACCTGTCTGTCCACAGGCTTGCAGCAAC
>CAIZCB010000467.1 GCA_903931355.1 uncultured Pseudomonadota bacterium | reverse complement strand
CACATCAGAAGACATTAACAATTTGTCTTACGCTTTGATGCTGAAAGAAGGTCGCGGTTTGATATTGGCGGAAATTGATGCTTGTATCAAGGCAATTAGCCAATTAGCCCACGACAGCGCAGAGCAACCCATGTTGTCACGCACCCACGGCCAATCAGCAACCCCAACCACTACCGGTAAAGAATTCGCTAACGTGGTCGCCAGAATGCAGCGCCAGCGCCAACAATTGGCACAAGTGGAATTGCTGGGCAAAATCAATGGCGCGGTCGGTAACTACAATGCCCATTGCGTTGCTTACCCAGCGGTCAACTGGCCTCAATTCGCGCAAAACTTTGTCGAATCATTAGGTTTAAGCTTTAACCCTTACACCATTCAAATTGAGCCACACGATTACATGGCCGAGTTTTTCCATGCTTTATCGCGCTTTAACACCATTTTGTTGGACTTCGACCGCGATATTTGGGGCTATATCTCGTTGGGTTATTTCAAACAAAAAACCATTGCTGGCGAAGTCGGTTCATCGACTATGCCGCATAAAGTTAATCCAATTGATTTTGAAAACTCAGAAGGCAATTTGGGCTTAGCCAACGCAATTTTGAACTTTTTAAGCGAAAAATTACCGGTTTCGCGCTGGCAACGCGATTTGACCGACTCCACCGTGTTACGCAACATCGGCGTCGGCATTGCTCACACCAGCATCGCGATTCAATCGACTTTAAAAGGTATTTCCAAACTGGAAATTAACCCACAATTGCTAAACCAAGATTTAGACACTAACTGGGAAGTATTGGCCGAGCCGATTCAAACCGTGATGCGTCGTTATGGAATTGAAAAGCCTTATGAAAAATTGAAAGAACTCACTCGCGGCAATCGCGTCACGGGCGAAGGGATGCGGGCTTTTGTTGAAAAACTGGAAATCCCTGCCGAAGCCAAAGCTGAATTATTAGCGTTAACCCCGCACAGCTACACTGGCTATGCGGCTGAACTAGCGAAAGCGATTAAATAAGCCTTGGAGCTAAATCCGCTGTGCTGAATTTTATTTGGATTTTATTTTTCCTAACGGCGTTCGTCACAGCGGGCTTTAAATGGTTGGTACTCGGCGATCAGACGATTTTTTCCGAGTTGATGACCGCCATGTTCAGCCTCTCAAAAACCGCGTTTGATATTTCCATAGGACTCAGCGGCATCTTAGCCTTATGGCTGGGAATTATGAAAATCGGTGAACACAGCGGTTTTATCGATTTATTAACCCGTGCACTAAATCCATTATTTGCACGCTTAATGCCAGAAATCCCTAAAAACCACCCTGCCCTTGGCGCGATGGTGATGAATATCGCCGCTAATATGTTGGGGTTGGATAATGCCGCAACGCCGATGGGAATTAAAGCGATGCAGGAAATGCAGAAGCTCAATCCTAATCCCAGCGAAGCCAGCAATCCGCAAATTCTGTTTCTGGTGATTAACACTTCGTCAGTAACTTTGTTTCCGGTGACGATTTTTGCTTATCGGGCACAAATGGGCGCGGCGAATCCGACTGATGTGTTTATTCCGATTTTAATCGCCACTTATGTTTCGACTTTAACCGGTTTATTGGCGGTTGCTGCGGTGCAGAAAATCAATTTGCTGGATAAAGTGGTGCTGGCTTATCTGGGCGGCATTACTGCCTTGGTTGGTGGCTTGCTGGCGTATTTTTCCGGTTTGGATCAAGCGGAAATGCTGAAACAATCGGCATTAATCAGCCATGTCACTTTGTTTAGTTTGGTCATCGCTTTTATCGGTTCAGCCGCTTATAAACGCTTGAACGCTTACGAATTATTCATCGAAGGCGCGAAACAAGGCTTTCAAACCGCAATTAGCATCATTCCCTATTTGGTGGCGATGTTGGTGGCATTTGGCGTGTTTCGGGCCAGTGGTGCTTTGGATTTAATCACTCAAGGCTTGCGCTGGCTTGTCGATTTGTGCCAGATCGACAACCGCTTCATCGACGGCTTGCCGACCGCGTTAATGAAGCCGTTCAGCGGCAGTGGCGCGAGAGCGATGATGATAGACACCATGCAAAGCCACGGTGCTGATTCGTTTGCCGGACGTTTGGCTTCGGTAGTGCAAGGCAGCACCGAAACCACTTTTTATGTGTTGGCGGTTTATTTTGGCGCGGTGGGGATTAGCAATATTCGCCATGCCGCCAGCTGCGGCATCATTGCTGATTTAGGCGGAATCGGCGCGGCTATTTTTGTCACTTATTGGTTTTTTGGTTGAGCACTGTCATCAGCCGTATCCCCCACTAGCTCAGATACTTGATCACCAGCATTTTTGAGATTGTTTAAGGCAATCACTTTTTTCGCAGCTTCAATCACAGCTGGCCAATAATCCTCATGGCTTAAAAATTCATCCGATAACAAAAAGTCTTTAAACATTAAATCCGCCGGAATGCCAATCCGTGATTCGACCACTTGGAAGTTCTCTGGCAATCGTTTCAGAAAGAATTTGTAAGCCGCCATCATGTCATGGACCGAGGTATCTGCGGCGCTTAACACAGCACTGGGGTCAACATGAATATCTCCCCGAGCTAGTTTCTGCTCAAACTGTTGATAATCAAATTGGCCAGACTTCAAATAATGTTCTGCCTGTTTTAGCACAATAGTTTGGTAATCGACATCTGAAATTAACTGAGCTGAATGATCTGTCACAGCAACTTCGGCAAGCTTCAATGCTGCATGAGCTGAACGACGGGCTTCGCTACGGTTTAAATCAATGCCTTTGAAACCTAAGTTACTAGCCCACCAATCGGCTACCAATTGCTGCTGGTAATCCGGTAGCGACAATGAATGAATATAAGAATAGGCGTCAAGAATAGGTTTGGTTGCCAGCCAAGCATGACGCATCAAGCCGATTGTTTGAGTAGGTGGAACCATTTGATGAGCAACGCTATTATCGTGACTAATTGAAACTGCAGCTATCCTCGAGTCAGCGTTTAGCGTTTCAAATACATTGCCTAGCTGTTCAAAATAGTTAGGTGAAATATCAGGATTATCTAAGAACACCACCAAATCATAATTTAAATCTTCAAACAGAAATTTCTCAATTTCAGCCAAATGTAAATCATGACCTAAATGCTTTTCTTGTCGCACAAAACGGTGTTTATCAATCAACTGTA
Source organism: uncultured Pseudomonadota bacterium (assembly GCA_903931355.1). GTDB lineage: Bacteria > Pseudomonadota > Gammaproteobacteria > Methylococcales > Methylomonadaceae > Methylomonas. Next base: position 3,303 of record CAIZCB010000467.1, on the reverse strand, counting down.
AAGCTTCAACCGCCGTTTGATTATAAGCATGAACACTGGCTTCATCGTCTTCCTTTAATCCATCTTGAAAGACGCCGATATCAAATCCCAATCCGTCATTATCAAGACCTAATCCCTGCATTCGTATTGCATTACGAATTTGCACTACGGCTTGATAATCTTGATACACAACAATAGCGATGGCTTTTTTGTTAGCCTGAAGCTGATCATCATCAATTTGTGTCTGGGGCTCACGTCGTGACTTGAACAATCGACTAGGCGATAACAGAAGTTTCAATCCATACGGTTTTTTTTCTTTGCCAGTCATGTTATTCACCTTGAAACGGTCAAAATTAAGTGTAAATTTTACGATAATTAACTATTTGTATCCATTAATACCAATAGTCTACTTTTTATTATCTGCTTTAACATAAAATAGTCCTTCGATTTATAAAGCAGATTTCCAACAAGGAGTGATTAAATGAGTTCAACAAGCAGTTCGCTATATCCAGTGATACTTTCAGGCGGCGCCGGATCTCGTTTATGGCCAATGTCCCGTGAAGCACTCCCCAAACAACTATTGCCACTGGTTTCAGATAGAACCATGTTGCAGGAAACCATTTTACGTTTATCGAATATTCCTGACATTGCCCCCCCCCTTTTGGTTTGTAACAACGAACATCGTTTTTTAGCAGCAGAACAGTTAATGCAAATTGGCGTCAAACCACTTGCGCTGATGTTAGAGCCTTTGGCTAGGAATACCGCACCCGCGATTGCTGCAGCGGCTAAATATTTATATGACAGCGATCCAGATGCGATGATGCTGGTACTGCCTGCCGACCATTTAATTGAAAATCTGGCGGCTTTTGCGGAAGCGATTGAGCAAGCCCGTCAAACAGCGGCACAAGGCTTGTTAGTCACCTTCGGCTTAGTACCCGATAGCCCTGAAACGGGTTATGGTTACATTCGTAAAGGTAACGCAATCAATGGACTTGATTCAGCTTTTCACGTTGAACGCTTTGAAGAAAAACCCAACTACGAAACAGCCTGTGGCTATCTTGATGATGGTGGATATTTTTGGAATAGCGGCATGTTTGTGTTTAAAGCCTCAGTTTTTCTTGAAGAACTCAAGCAATATGAACCTGAAATTGCCTTAGCCAGTGCTAATGCGGTCAAACTCAGTCATTCGGATTTTGATTTTACCCGCTTAGATAAACAAGCATTTGCTCAATGCCCTTCAAAATCTATCGATTATGCGGTCATGGAACGCACCGCCAACGCAGCAGTGGTACCGGTTAGCATGGGCTGGAACGATATAGGCTCATGGTCGTCTTTGTGGGCAGCACATGAAAAAGATGAATTGGGTAATGTTAGCCGTGGCGATGTATTTACCGATCAAGTTCAAAACTGTTTTTTACGCGCCGAGAGCCGTGCATTAGCAGTAATTGGGGTAGAAAATCTAATTGTTGTTGAAACCTCTGATGCGGTATTGGTGGTTCATAAAGACTACACACAAGATGTGAAAAAAGTCGTTGATCATCTAAAAGCCCAAAATCGTACTGAACATCTCCAACATTCACGGGTTTATCGACCTTGGGGTTGGTACGAATCGATAGACTCAGGCAATCGATTTCTAGTCAAACGCATCATGGTCAACCCCGGCGCAAAATTGTCGCTACAAATGCATCATCACCGCGCAGAACACTGGGTAGTGGTTACCGGTACCGCAATGATTAGTTCAGCAACCGAGTCAAAATTACTCAGCGAAAACCAATCAACCTATATTCCCATAGGTGAAATTCACCGCCTCGAAAACCCTGGCAAAATCCCTTTGCATTTAATCGAAGTGCAATCAGGGACTTACTTAAATGAGGACGATATTGTCCGTTTGGATGATAACTACAATCGATAATTGATGAGCATGACTACAATTCAAGATTTAATGCTAGACAATGGCGTCGCCTTTGGCACTAGTGGCGTAAGAGGCTTGGTTACGCAAATGAGCGATGAGATTTGTGCTGCCTATACCCAAGCTTTTTTAACTGTGCTCAAGCAAAGCTATGATTTTGATAGTGTAGCCATAGGCATCGATTTACGCCCCAGCAGCCCACAGATTGCTCAAGCTTGTGCGGCAACGATTGAAGCAAATGGTTTAAAGGTAGATTTTTGTGGCGAACTACCGACGCCAGCCCTCGCCTATTACGCTCAAAAACAGGGCATTCCAGCGATTATGGTCACCGGCAGCCATATTCCTTTTGATCGTAATGGCATGAAGTTTTATCGGCCTGACGGTGAAATTAGCAAAGCCGATGAATTGGCAATGATCAATCTACCACTCGAAATGGCCAACAAAACTATTTCAGCCCCTAGATTATCAATTAACCCAAAAGCGATTATTGATTATGAAAACCGCTATTTAGATTTCTTTCCAGCCGACATTCTGTCAGGTATGAAACTGGGCTTTTACCAACACTCCAGCGTTGCTCGCGATGTATTGAAAAATATCTTAGAGAAACTGGGCGCTCAAGTGGTATCACTGGATAGAACCGAAGTTTTTGTACCGATTGATACCGAAGCGGTTAGTGATGAAGACAAACAACGTGGCAAAAACTGGTCACAACAGTATGGTTTTGATGCCATTCTCTCCACCGATGGCGACGGCGACCGGCCATTAATTGCCGATGAAAATGGGCATTGGTTGCGCGGCGATTTAGTTGGCTTAATCACCAGCGGCTACTTAGGCATTCAACAAATTGCAATACCGGTAAGTTGTAATACCGCTATCGAATTAAGCGGCAGTTTTGATCAGGTTAAGCGCACCAAAATTGGCTCGCCTTATGTCATCGCAGCGATGGAAAGCTTGAATAGCGAACAAGGTCATATTGCCGGTTTTGAAGCTAACGGTGGTTTTTTATTAGCTAACGACATTGAAACACAGGGTAAAAAAATCACTTCTTTAGCTACCCGCGACGCCGCCTTACCGATTATCGCTGTGTTAGCGGCCGCCCAAAAATCATCAGCCAAACTATCGAATTTATTGTTATCGCTCCCCAAGCGTTACACTGATAGCGACCGCCTGCAAAACTTCCCAACACAACTCAGTCAATCATTATTAGCAAGCTGGGCAAATGATCCCAATTCGTTTGGCAAATTGCTGGGCCCTGAGTACAGCGAAATTAGCGCTTGTGATTTAACCGATGGCTTGAGATTGAGCTTTAGCAACCAAGATATTATTCATATCAGAGCCTCAGGTAATGCCCCAGAATTACGTTGCTACTGTGAATCGAGCGATTATCAAAAAGCACAAGATATGACGCAAATGGT
>CAIZCB010000466.1 GCA_903931355.1 uncultured Pseudomonadota bacterium | reverse complement strand
GCCGCAAGCATCTCTTGAAACTGTGGGCGCTTGTCCGCAGTCTTGCCGCTCACGTGGTCAACGTACTCGTGGGTGACTGTCCAGTCCTGCTTACCGCAGAACTCCCGTAGCTGGGCAAGCTGGTTCTCGGTATCCTGCCCACGGTCCTTTGTGGATACTCTTGCATAAAGAACAATGCGCTTCGGTTTCATAACCCAAGTGTGCCACAAACGGTCGTTTTTGGCAAGCTTTTTTTTAGATCAATTGTTCCTGTGAGGTAATCAATGGCCAACCCCAATGGAGTTGCATTATATTTTGCTCCCAAGCTATCTCCAGTTCTTGATACAGTTGCAAAACCAGAATTACAATAAGGCGTGCCCAAGTAACGAATGGTTGTGCTGCCTTGGGCATGAACCTTTGGCGCAAAAAATAAAATAGAGCAAAGTGTTATTAATATTATTCGTATCATTATTAAAATTTTTTAAGATGAAGTATCTGTAGGTGAAAGTGTCATAATGAGTTGAGATTTGGCAAATGATAATAACCTATCAATCAGATGCCCATGCCCTCTAACTTTAATTTTGGTCTTTAAGATATTATTAGAAATCTCAACATCTTTGAGTGTCTTAGAATGAATTTCGATTGACTGATTCTTTGTGACTGGTATCTGTTTATTTTTCATTTTTAATACGTATAAACTTGTAACTGATTTGTTACGATACAAAGGTGGATGGGCATGACAAGATGAGTGTTATACAATTTCATGTATTAGTTGTATAATTCACAGGTTTTTATTTATAGCGATGTCCTATGGATCGTTTTAATAAATTACATGTTAAATAGAGGTGAAAGTAATGTCTAAGATGTATTTGCTTAAAGGGGGAACAATTGCCGAGAGATCTGACCGTAAACTGTTTATGATTTCTTGGAAGTTGACTCCGAGAGTTGAAAAGCGACAACATGGAGTTGGAGCTACACCGAGCGTTGTAAGTTATTAGGGGGTGGTGATTAGTGGTTAGGAATAATGGCGTAAGTCGTGAGTTATAAAACAAAATTTGAAGGTATTATGTTAGAAGAGATTAAATCAAAGCTGGCATTCAAGATAGTGCCTTGAATTAATTTAATAGTACATTAGTCCTCTTTTTTTTGGGGGAGAACTTGAACGTGGGTAGATTTTCTCCTTATTTACCCATGACTATTATAATGTGGGTAAATTTTGAAGTTTTTTACCCATGAACATTATAACGTGGGTAAATTTTGAAGTTTTCTTAACACGAGAAAGGGAACGTGTTCAATTTTTGCCGTTTCCTTAACATGATAGAGGACGGCACTAGGATTGATTCTTGAATTTTAATAATTCAGGCGCATTGTACAAGTATTGAAACAATGCATCATTTACGTAATAATTCTCCTTACCTATTTTGTGGATAGTTACCAAATTGAGGTCAACCAACTGTTCCAAATATTTGGAAGCTGTCTTACGGGTAACCTGTAAATCGGTTACTAAAAAATCAATCTTGGTGTATGCGATAGGCTTGTCGCAAGTCGTTTCAGTGAGGGCGTTTGCTTGAATGACCGGGGTGGGGCTCGAACCCACGACCAACGGATTAACTTACCTCATCGGCTCTCACCGACCGCCCCGAATGAGTCAGGGCGTTGGGGTCTGGACTATACCACCGCCATCGCAGG
>CAIZCB010000465.1 GCA_903931355.1 uncultured Pseudomonadota bacterium | reverse complement strand
GTGTCTGGACCAATAAAGAGTTTTGCGTTTTGTATTAATGGTGTTAATTCTGCTAGTGATAATTTGCCAGATAAGTCTATTAGATAAGGGTATTGTTGTTGCAAGTTATGTAGTATTTTTTGCTCCTCTTTTTGTCCGCTACCACTAAGTACTATCTGGTAATTATGTTCATGTAAGAATTCAATTAATTGTTGCCAACCAAGAGTATGCCATTGTTTGAAGCGCCATTGAGGCATGATATGCAAAACAGCGTAATTTTGTGCTAGATGTTTTGGTAATTGCGGATTTTCAGTAGAGGGTGGGGTAACTTGATAAACAGGTTGAATCTTGAGGAGTTCACAAAATTTTAGGTTTTCAATAATTGCATGATCATGATTTTTTGGAAAAATTAGACTTTTGTGTAACAAAAGTTTTTTCCACCAAGCTTTACTTCGTTGTTGATCAATGAATCCTAATCTTGTTTTTCCTGCAATAATTGCATAAAGGGTTGTTCTATCGCTGGTTTGCAAAGAAATAGCTAAATCATAACGATTCCATAAGTTGTATAACAGATTGCAGAATTGAATAAATCCTTTTTTAACAGGAAAGATCATACATTGATGTATGTCTGGATTACCCGCTAAAATGCCCAGATTTGAACTGGGCAACAACACATCAATTTCCACATTAGGATAAGCCGCTTTTAGTGAGCTAAGAAGCGGAGTGATTAATAAGGTATCACCGAGATAACGTTGTGTTATTACTAAGATTCGTGTGGGCTGTAAAATCGTCATATATTGTAATGTGTCTATTAATTTAAGGTAAATAGCATTGAGAAAGTCACGCAAGCAAGATAAAAGTAACACAAATCAGGTATACAAGCGACTGATGAAATATGTTTTTCCTTATTGGCGATTAGTTTTAATTAGCACAATAGGGTTGGCTATTTATGCGTCAACTGAGCCAGCTGTAGTGATGATCATTCAAAAAATTATAGACAGTTTTAATACGCAAAATAGAGCTGATATTCAGTATTTGCCCTTATTATTTGTTGTGTTGTTTTTTGTGCGTGGTATTGGTGCATTTTTGGGTAATTACTATATGGCACGTATCTCTGGGAATGTGATTCATAAATTACGTTGTGAGATTTTTAAACATTATACAAAGCTGCCGATTGAGTATTTTGATAGCAATAATAGTGGATATATGATTTCTAGAATTACTAATAATGTTGGCGAAGTCACGCGAGCTACTACTGATTCGTTACGATCAGTCGTTCGTGAAGGCTTTACAGCAATAGGTTTATTGGCCTATTTGGTACAAACTAATTGGCAGCTTTCGCTGATGTTTTTGGGGATTGCGCCGATTGTGGCGTTGATGGTTAAGTATGTTGGAGGGCGATTAAAACGCTTAAGTCGGAATATGCAGGATACCGTAGGAGATTTAACTCATATTACATCAGAGATGGTTAGTGGAAATCGTATAGTAAAAGGGTTTGGTGGAGAAGATTATGAAAGTAAACGCTTTAAAAAAAGTAGTCTCGAGAATCGCAAGCAGTTCCGAAAATTAGAAATGACAGTGTCAATTAATAATCCAGCTATGCAGCTTTTAATTTCGTTTGCTCTAGCTGGAATGATGTATTTGGCATTGATGATTATGCAAACGTCTAGTGCTGGCGAGTTCGTTGGTTTTTTTACAGCAGCGTTTCTTTTACCGAAACCTATTCGGCAGTTAAGCGATGCCAATTCACAAATTCTAAGAGGCTTAGCTGCTGCAGAGTCCTTATTTGAAATTCTTGATGAGCCTGTCGAAATTGATACCGGTGAGTATGAGGTTGAACGAAGCCAAGGCAGGATTGAGTTTAAAAATTTAAGTTTCACCTATCCTGGCGCTGAAACCCCTGCGTTACAAAGAATAAATCTAACTATCGAGCCTGGACAAACGGTGGCTTTAGTAGGTGCTTCAGGCGGTGGAAAAAGTACCTTAATTAATTTGTTGCCGCGTTTTTACGATTACGCTGACGGTGAGATTTTAATTGATGGCGTCAATATCAAAAGTTATCGCTTGGCTTCATTAAGAAAACAAATGGCCTTAGTAACTCAGCATGTGACTTTGTTTAATTCCTCCGTAGCCGAAAACATTGCTTACGGCATTTTGGAAGGTGCTGATCGTGAAAAAATTCAGCAAGTGGCTGAGGACGCTTATGCAATGAATTTTATTAGCAAGATGCCGCAAGGCTTGGATACTGAAATAGGTGAAAACGGTGTCAAATTATCTGGTGGTCAACGCCAGCGTTTGGCTTTGGCACGAGCGTTGTTAAAAGATTCGCCGATTTTGATTTTGGATGAAGCGACATCAGCGCTGGATACCGAGTCAGAACGCTATATTCAAGCTGCTTTAACCCGTTTGATGCAAGGCAGAACCACTTTGGTTGTTGCGCATCGATTATCAACGATTGAAAATGCTGATGTGATTTTGGTGATGGATAAAGGCCAAATTGTTGAAAAAGGTTCGCATAGTGAGTTGTTGGCGTTGGGTAGCGCTTATGCGAAGTTGCATGGGATGCAATTTGAGAGGCAATAAGGTTAAAATGGTCAATTTTCCGGCTTTACTTAAAGTATTAAATGAAACATGCCTTATTTGAAGAGAGATTCAATCCATTCTGTAATAGAGGTGATGAAGCCATTACACTGTTTCAGTTCAGTTCAGTTCAGTTCAGTTCAGTTCAGTTCAGTTCAGGCTTATGTAAAGCTTGCTTATCAAATAGCTAAATTTTGCCATCCAGTTGAAACTAAAAAATCAAACAAGGTTTTTTTTCGTAGTTTGTTTTTTCCGAAAATTAGTTATCAATGGTATTGCTTTATAGCTAATTCGAATTTGTTATCTGAATTAGTCCAACAGAAAAAACAATTAGCTGAAAAGCCTCATCGACACCAGTTACGTTTAGATATTCCGATTAAGCAAAGACTTAAATTACTAATCGAGCATTACACGGTATTAGAAAAGTTATTTGAGGCTAGTTTTTTGCGACAGGTCTTGCTTAATCATGGGGCTGTCATTTCTCGTGTCGAGATTAGTCCCGATGAAATTTTTGAATTGGTGTTGATGTTTGGTGGCAATGAAAGCAAAGAAGGTGAGTTGGCTATCATTTGGCGACTTAATGGGCAAAAGCCGTTAGCAAAAATTCGATTTAGTCTATTACCTAAAGAAGATAACCAGATAGATGTTTATATCGCTGGTTTACAAGGTACTCAAGGTGAAAATCGTCGTGAACGTGTAGCTGAAGCGTCTAAATTGATGAGTGGATTAAGTCCTTCTCGAATCGTTTTGGAAGGTTGTTTAGCTTTTGCTAATGCTATTAAGGCCGAAACTGTTTTGTGTGTTGCGGATAATCAGCAAATATCTAAGAGTAAGCTCAATAAACATTTTAGTTATGATGATTATTGGCTGGATGTTGGTGGCGTGGTTAATCAACAGGGTGATTATGAAATCCCGTTGGTTATCCAACGAAAACTTAAAGAGGATACGCCAAGAAAACGTCGAGCGAAGTATCGTAGACAACATGAGTTTTTAGACATCATCTTTGCTAATGGTTTAGCGCTTCTACAAAGTCGGTTGTCTGAATAATTGAAGGCCCTCCAGATTGACTGGAGGGCATTGGATTTTATTTAACCCGCATCCCTGCTTGCGCCCCTTCATCCGGCGACAATAACCATATATCCTTACCACCCGGCCCGGCAGCAAGCGCCATTCCCTCTGAAACCCCAAAACGCATTTTGCGCGGTTTGAGGTTAGCCACTACTACTGTCAATTTGCCTTCCAAATCTTCTGCCGAATAAGCCGATTTAATCCCGGCAAAAATATTGCGGGTTTCGCCGCCAATATCGACGGTTAACTGCAACAGTTTTTCAGCACCTTCCACTGATTGTGCTTTGATAATTCGCGCAATACGCAAATCGATTTTAGCGAAATCTTCAATGTCAATTGCTTCGGCTATGGCTTCATTGCTTGTTACGGTGTTTTCGATTGGTTTTTTCTCCGCTTTGGCTTTAACAATCGGCGGGGTTTTTTCTAGGTTTTCTTTAGATGCTTCAACAATCGCGGCAATTTTGTCGGCTTCTACACGAGTCATCAGCGGGGTAAAGCTGTTGATACGGTGATTGAGCAAGGCTGATGCGTTGCTAGGCCAAGCTTGCGGTTCAATGTTGAGGAAGCTTTCTGCGTTAGTCGCCAAAGTTGGAATGACAGGGCGTAAATACGCTACTAATACACGGAATAAGTTCACGCCCATTGAGCAAACCGCGTGTAATTCAGCGTCTTTGCCTTCTTCTTTGGCGATTAACCAAGGTTTTTTGTCATCGATGTACTGATTGGCTTTGTCGGCCAAGGCCATGATTTCGCGCATGGCTTTGCCAAATTCGCGATTCTCGTAGAGTTCGGCGATGCAGGTGTTAGCGTCAATAAATTGCTGGAATAAAGCCGGTTCAGCGCATTCGGCAGATAACAAACCATCAAACCGTTTAGTGATAAAGCCGCTACAACGGCTGGCGATGTTGACCACTTTGCCGACTAAATCTGAGTTAACCCGCTGGGTGAAATCGTCAAAACTTAAATCAATATCATCGACGCCCGCGCTGAGTTTGGCGGCGAAGTAATAGCGCAAATATTCTGGATTCAAGTGTTCCAGATAGGTGCGGGCTTTGATGAAGGTGCCCCGTGATTTCGACATTTTTTCGCCGTTGACGGTTAAAAAGCCGTGGGCAAAAATCGCGCTTGGGGTGCGGTAGTTGGCACCATAAAGCATCGCTGGCCAGAATAAGGCGTGGAAATAAATAATATCTTTACCGATAAAGTGATACAGCTCGGTGTTGCT
>CAIZCB010000464.1 GCA_903931355.1 uncultured Pseudomonadota bacterium | reverse complement strand
CTTTATCCAGTCTATGCACCAGTTCCAGAAATTTTTGCTGTGGCCTGATTTGGCGCATCGCCTCGATAATCCCTGAATCGACTGTGCTACCACCATGAACCGCAAATCCCGATGGCTTATTCAAGACAATAAAGCCGTCATCTTCATAAATAATCTGATTTTCAAGATTAAAGCGTAAAGCGGGTTGGATGATGATTTCATCTTTTTTTTCGGCAACCCGTACTGGCGGAACTCTAACGATGTCACCGATTTTCAGCTTATAACTAACTTCTACGCGGCCTTTGTTTACCCTAACTTCACCTTTACGCACAATCCGGTAAATACGGGTTTTTGGCACACCTTTTAGAAAACTAATCAGGAAATTATCCAAGCGTTGTTCAGCGTTGGCTTCGCAGATTTCGATATGTTTTACTTGAGGGGAGGGGGGATTTGATACGGTATTCATGCTTTAAATGATAACAAACATATCCATAGCCCATGTTTAAAATTGCTGGGGTGGATAAAGATTGTTATATTAGCCCAGTTTATTTATTGATAGACGATATTAAAAATTGAAGACAATGACCTAAAAGCAATTGCTTGGGTCAATCCAAAGAATTTTTTAGGGTTTTATCGCTCAACCCGTGATGAGCGACTTGCGTCCTAAGCTATAGCGTTCGAAATAACAGAGTCCCCCCACAATCAGCGCCGCCCTCGGAATACCGAATTTGCTGCAAACACAGTCAATTTTGTCGTTTAAGTCAGCCTGGCCGCTTCTTTTTGCAACGTTGGGAAATAATCGCTAAATATTGCGATCACTTAGCCTGTTTAACCTCTAGTTAGGATTCATACAAAAAAGGATAATTTAATGAAAAGAATGCTTATCAACGCCACGCAGCCCGAAGAGCTGCGCGTCGCTTTGGTAGATGGTCAAAAACTCTATGATTTTGACATCGAAGTTCCATCGAAAGAACAAAAAAAATCTAACATCTACAAAGGCATCATCACTCGCGTAGAACCCAGTTTAGAAGCGGTTTTTGTAAATTACGGCGCAGAAAAACACGGTTTTCTACCTTTCAAAGAAATCGCCCCAGAATACAAAATGGGCGATGGCGATACCCCAAGTAAAAGCAACATTCACGAAGGCCAAGAAATTGTTGTTCAGATTGAAAAAGAAGAACGTGGCAACAAAGGGGCGGCCCTAACCACCTATATCAGCTTGGCTGGCACTTACTTGGTATTGATGCCAAATAATCCAAAGGCAGGCGGTATTTCCAGACGTATTGAGGGCGATAATCGCAGCGAATTACGCGAAACCATGGCGGCATTAGAAATTCCAGAAACTATGGGATTGATTATCCGTACTGCCGGCTCTGACAAAAATGTTGAAGAATTACAGTGGGACTTAAACTACCTAATGCAACTTTGGGAAGCGATTGATCGCTCCAGTGCTGAACAAGTTGCGCCATTCTTAATTTTCCAAGAAAGCAACGTCATTATTCGCGCTTTGCGTGACCATTTGCGCGGTGACATTGACGAAATTTTGATCGACCAAGAAAGCGCATTCAAATTGGTAACCAACTTCTTAAAACAGGTGATGCCACATAACCTGAACAAAGCCAAGTTGTACCAAGACAGCGTGCCATTATTCAGCCGTTACCAAATCGAAACTCAAATCGAGATGGCCTACAAACGCGAAGTTAGCTTGCCGTCTGGCGGCTCTATCGTGATCGACCATACCGAAGCTTTAACTTCAATCGACATCAACTCTGCTCGCGCCACCAAAGGTAGCGATATTGAAGATACTGCGCTAAATACTAATTTAGAAGCAGCGGATGAAATTGCTCGCCAATTGCGTTTACGCGATTTGGGCGGCTTATTCGTGATTGATTTCATCGACATGATGTCGAACAAAAACCAACGTGATGTTGAAAACCGCTTACGTGATGCTTTAAAAATTGACCGTGCACGGATTCAAACTGGCCGCATTTCGCGATTTGGTTTGATGGAAATGTCCAGGCAACGTCTGCGTCCATCGTTAGGTGATTCAACCCAATTGACTTGCCCACGTTGTAAAGGCCAAGGCACGATTCGTAATGTCGAATCTGTGACACTGGCGGTGTTGCGTTTAATCGAAGAAGAAGCGATGAAAAAAGGCACCGAGCGAGTGATTGCTCATTTGCCAATCGATTGCGCGACTTTCTTGTTAAATGAAAAACGCGCGGCAATTCAAGAATTGGAAGCCCGTTTAAAAGTCAGCATTGTTGTCTTGCCTAGTAAACACTTGGATACACCGGCTTACGACATCGAACGTATTAAATCGGTTGAAGCTGGCGACGATAAAACCAGTCATCAATTCCTCAAACTTGAAGAAAATACCGTGCCTGAGTTTGTTAAACACAGTACGGCTAAGGTTGAAAAAGCAGCGGTTAAAGAATTTTTACCTGACGCGCCTGCACCTGTTCAAAACAAAAAGACTTCAAGCAGCTTAATTCAACGCTTTTGGCAAAAATTGGTCGGTAGCAACAGTAATACTAAAGCTAACGACGTAGCAGAAACCGCTGAGAAAACTGGCGAAGATAAACCTAAGCATCCACGTCATAACAACAATAACCGCCCAATGGCTGAGTATTCATTATTCGCAGTCCTCCGAAGGAATCCATAAACGCAGAATGTCTGGATGGGAGCCTATATTGATTTACTTTCATCGAGGCAAGCCACATGTTATATCCTGTGTTAAGGCAAGGGCCGTTGCCGTCATAAGTATATCTGATATCTTTGAGCGCCTCCGAGCCTATGACAGGACAAGCCAGTGGATGCCGCGCATTGGCGCTTATTTGTGATATGTACAGTCCACCGCGGTATGAGAGATAAGGAGGCAATAAAGCTTGATGCCACCAATATGCTAATGTTCCTGACATGTAATAGGACGGTGTTAAAAAGTCATTATTGTCGACGCTGTACATCATGTTGGCGGTACCGAGTTGCTTGAAGTTGTTGATACAACTGATCTGTTTTG
>CAIZCB010000463.1 GCA_903931355.1 uncultured Pseudomonadota bacterium | reverse complement strand
TGGCGATTGCTGGTAAACCGCCAAAACTGATTATTGGTGCCATGATGCGGAAACTCATTCATGTTGCTTTTGGCGTCTTGAAATCGGGAAAAAATTTTGATCCAGCACTTCATGGGGCTTGATTTTGATAACAGTATCTACACTTTCTTGATTTTCATTGTCAGTTTAAATTATAAACCCGACATTCAAGAGAAACACACAAAGTTCCGCTAAGGGTCGTAACAAGTCTATCAGCTGCCTGCCTTCGTTCCAAGCCCATTTTCCAAACAGCCAAAATATCAATTTTGGCTAACGCGCCTAGTTATTCAATCCCGCAATGGCCATTGTCACAATCTCGACCACCCAACAACCGTCCAAGCCGTAACCGATGTTTAGCAAACAAGCGATATAGCAAATCAAACATCGGTCGCAATAACCGCCATTGCATAGGTGCAACCAGCCAGCCTAAACCAACCGCCTGATAACTGGCACAAAACACCTCAACGCCTTTCACCAAACGGCCATCTGGATAAACACCGTGAATTTCCGCCATTAACTCAGCAAAGCTGGTTCCATAGCTTTCCGCTACAAAACCCTCGCTAGTAATATCAATCAAGCCTAATTTGCCTTGGCTGTTTTTAGTTCTTAACCAATTAATTTCACGCTGACAAATCGGACATTGACCATCGTAAAGCATCACAAACTCGACCTTACTCATCGGCTTTAACCCCCCATTTTTTGCTGTAAATAATCGCGACGGGTATCAAAAATGGCTTGGAGTTTTTTGCCAATTAACAAACCATGCATCAACTCGCCTAGCCAACCAAAAGGCATGGTGTAGAACACTATATCTTCAACATTGATGCCGGTGGCCGTTTCGCTAATCCGCACCTCATGGCTCCAAAACTTAAAAGGCCCTTCACGTTGCTGATAAACGAAATAATTCGGATATTGGCAATGACTGATTTCAGACAGCCAAGCCATAGGAAAGCCAGCTACTGCTTTCATTTGGTAACTAATCATTAAGCCGCTGTAAATAGAATCGGGTACCGCTGATTTGATTTCGACATTGAAAAAATCAGGGGTAATTTGGTTGAGATAATGCGGGGAGGAAAAAAACCGCCAAGCTTCATCGACAGTGAGTGCCAAGCTTTGCTGGCGGTAAATTTGATGTACTTGCATGAGGCTACCTATAAAAATCCTACGCGGAAATTTACCGCAGAATTTTATAGATGCTCGAAATAGATGAGTTACACAACAATGATGCTTTTTAATGGCAAATGATGTGTTCACTTTGGGAAAAGTATTCTTTGAAACTTCTGAGCCACTTTTCTTTTGTCATCCCGTTAGGGATCCCTTAACTATGGACTTATTAGATAACCTAGAAGTTAAGGGATTCCTGCGGAATGACAAAACCAAAGCTTAATGCGTTAAAAACAGGCGCTGATTTTTTGGTATAGGGCGCTGCGTAACATCAGTTAAATAATTGCCACTATCAGTTACAAACCTCACTCGGCCTACCCATACACAACCGCAAAAACACCCGTGCAATCGCAATGCCATTAACCACAAAAGCAATGGTAATCGGTGCGGCAAACCAAGGGTGATGGCTGCTGGCGTGAGATAACAGTAAGTCTTCGCCCAAAAATGCTGGTGTAATCGGAAAACCAACCAAGCCTAAAAAGCTTAAAAACAGCAACAACGATAAACCTGGATGCGTCTCTGCAACAGCGCGATAGATAAATGGATTCTCGGCAAAATTATCCTGTTTTAAGATACGCGATAAAACCCAAATGCCCAGCAACCAAGCCGGAATAATCCCCGTCAAAAATAACAACACATCATTTAAGGCTTGAGGATTCATCAACCAAACCGCAATCCCTGCGAGAGAACTGCTTAAAGCCACGCCATTCCAAACTTTAAACGGACTGCGTTTTTGGCTAAAGGCGCTGAGTGAAACCAATACCATACAAAACGACACCGGTATCGCGGCATAGGTATTGCCATCAATATTGCCTGTCGCCATAACCACCGCAACCAAACCAATTAAAGCCAAGCCTACCAAAGCCTTTAACCAAACATTGATGCGGTTCAGGGTTTGCCCAATGCGTTTCAACGGCTCCCACAAAATATTGCGAACCAATCGCTCTAAATGACCTTCTTGCAAAGCGAACACGTACAGCGTGTTTTGCAGCACTTCCGGCAAAGAGTCGCGGATTGAAATCGGTAAAAACTCCAAATGACTGGTTTTGACATAAAAATCGCTATCCACCGCGCCTTCGACTCGCAACAAATGCGCGACGATAGACGGTGAAACCAGTAATTGATAACAGCGTAAAAAGGCATTGCCCATAAAGTGCAGCAATACCAACGATTCTAAGCCCAACGATAATTCGATAAACATCAGTCCCACTTGGGTAATCGAGGCATAAGCTACTTGGCCTTTGATGTTCGATTGGGTTTTTTCCGACAAGCTGGCAACAATCACCGTCAACAAACCGATGCTAAACACCATCACTCTTGGCAATAATTGATAACTCCAAATCGGCAAGGTGCGGAGCAATAAGAACACGCCCAAATGTATCGATAATGCGCCGTAGAAAATCGCGCTGGATGGGGTTGGCCCTTCCATCGCTCTGGGTAGCCAAAAGCTGAAAGGAAACTGTGCCGATTTGCCGGAGGCGGCGAGAATAATCAGCCACGACAATAACGATAATGCGGCATAACCTGAAGGCTCAAATTCTGGGTTTTGAAACAAACTCGCCAGCTCGCTAAAGTGTTGGCTTTCGTGAAACAGCAAATGACTCATCCACGCTCCCAACAACAAACCGACATCGCAAAACCGATAAATCGTATAAGCCCGCAGCGCATTTCGCACCGGTTGTGGGCGGTGGCGGTAAAAGGCAATCAGCAAGAACGAGGAAATCCCGACAATCTCCCAGCCAGCAAATAGCATGTCGATACTGCCGGATAACACGATCAGATTTAAACCAAACACAAAGCCAAAAATAGTTTGGAAAAAGCGTTTATAGCCTTGTTCGCGGTGTAAATAGACGCGGCAATATTTAACGATAATCGCGAAAATCGTCCAGACACAAAACAAATACGCCGCCCCAACTTTGTCTAAATAAAACAAAATCGGAAAGCTGTAATCGTCTTGTTGATAGAGCGTGAACCATTGATATTCGTATTGTGGAAAGCCGCTGACTGCCCATAAAGCTAATAATGAGGCAACACTGAGCCCCATTGCTCGGCTTAGCCAAACACTGATGGTGGTAATGGTTTTTTCGCTGCCGTTGCTAGTCATAATCAGCAACAAGCCCAATAAGGGCAACAGCTGGCAAGCGATTAATAAGCCGTTCATGCCTGTCCTCCTGTTAATTGGTGCACTGGAATCGTGGTGGTTTTACCGACAATAATGCTTTCTGATTGTTTGCCACTGGGAACCGACAAGTCATTAGGAATCTCAATCACTTCCCAGCCGGTTTTTCGGTATAAAAACAAACCATGATGATTCGGCTCACAGCTGGCTAAGCGAATCCAGTCGTTATCCAGCCATTCTTTCAACCCTCCGATTTTGCTAATTGCGTTGTCAATCAATGCTCGGCTTTGTTCAATCACAATCAGCAAGCGCGACGGTTCGTGGACTTCAATCATTTGTGATGGCAAGCCAGTTCGTAAATCGCCTTCGACACCATTGGCAACGCCAAGTAGACCAATCACGTTATGCGGTAATTTGGTGCCTGCGCCGTAAACCGAATTATCGATTCGTGAAAACAGATATTCCAGATTGATGCCACCGCAAACCGGAATCACCGCCGACAGGATTTTTGACAAAATCTCGCCGTCTGCATCGGTATCAGGATGATAGGAATGCAAAAACGCCCGTCTATCCATAAACAAATGGCGAGTTAAGTCGCGGCGACCAATGATGCAATACAAATTGTTGGAATGGTTTAGCTCAGGCCGTGGCTCGAAAATCGATGACGAACGCGCTAAAACATGCTGATGGGCTTCTTGATTGGAATGCGATTGTGGCCCCAGCTCAAACCAGCGACAGCGTTCGCGAGCGTTGCGTTGCAGTGCATGTTGCATGGCTGATTTAAACTCGCTGAGTTGATAAGACTCAGCATCAGTTTGGTCAAAATAGCTGATTTCATCGCGGCTGGTGTTATGCAACGCGGGTACAAACTGAGTGCTATCAGGAATATCTATTCCACGTTCCCGCAAGATTTCCCGAACCCCGGCATGATTGGCCATCCAAGCAAAAGCACGGGCATTGGGTGCACCGGGTTTGCCTGAACAAGCGCCACAGTCGTAAGCGGCAAAATGCGGATTGTTGACGCTGCTAGAGCCGTGGGCGACCACCACCACTAGCGGTGCAAAGTTGTGCGTTAAGCCAATGTTACGCAACAAACCGCCAATTTTGTCGGCCATTTCGGTTAAGGAAAAACCCAATAAATGACCATCTGAGGTAGGTTCGTCGCTTTCGCGTAATAAATGTAAATGACTGTGCGCTTCTACTTCGCTCAAGGTTTTAACCCCAGGAATTTGCGAAGTCGGATTAAATACATTCCACGCCATCCGTACCGCATAGCCCAAGCCTAAAGTTTGCGTGTATAGCCAACCGCGCCACAGTGAATGGGCGTTGAAGTGTAATTTTGAGAGTTGTTCAGTTTGCGGTTTTTTAGCGACAGGTGGTTGATCGTCGTGCTCTGTCACCAAATGTTTCGGGGTAATCACTGCCGGACATTGCGCGACTGGATAAGCATCGTCCAAACCTTGGTAGAGAAAATCGATACCAAAAAAACCCGCTGCGCCAAAGGTTTCAATCGACGGATGCGCGGCTTCTAAATAACGGCGTAATGAGCATTCACGGTCGTCGATACAGAATAAGGCTTGAGCTTGGGGACTGGTTTTTTCGGGCGTGGCTGGTGTTGGGCGGGTGATTGCCGCTAACAATTCTGTGTGCAAAGCCCATTCCATTGCTTCATGCCAGATTTTGAGTTTTAACGGCACTTTGGGGGTTAAAACATCACCAGTCAGCAACGGCGTTTTTGCTAAATTCGGTAATTGGGTGACGGTTAAAAATTGTTCGCCTTTGCGTTTGTGAACAAACGCCAATTCACAGAGTAATTCCACCGCCAGCATTTCTTTTAGCGAAATCAAACGTCGAGCTAACAAGGCATTGGGTTGAGTTTCGACAATCCGCACCATGCCAGACCAGCCGGGATGAGACAGCAACACTTCTAATAAATATTGTTCATACAGCGCTTCATCACCGACCATTTGTTGTAAACAGCTGGCAATCACTTGCTCGGGTGTGAGTTTTAACAGCGGCCGAATCACAGCGATATGAAACGGATATAAAGGCAATAAGCTGTTTTGTGCCAAGCGCAAGACACAATCCCAAAATCGCTCACCATTTTTAGGCAGTGCCCAGCGGCTAATGCCTTGGTCGAGGTAGTTAGACAATAATCTAAATAACACCGGATGCACCAAAGCATTCAAATCTGTTTCAAGATGGCTCATCCATGCACTACGAATGCCATGATTAGCCAGCGATAGCGGTGGATAGTGGCTGTGTTTGTCCTCGATAAACAAACTCTGGCGTAAGGTCGCTGAATTGTCGCCATCGTTATTGTGGGCAATAGACCAATCCAGCGCCGCTGGCGTAATCCGACCTTGTTGGAATAGCTTTTGATAATCGGCCATCGGCAGATAGCTACGGGCACCAAATAGCTTGCTGGCAACCGAAATGCCGTCATGAAATGACAGATGCTGAAAAGCGTGCAGAGTATTGTGGTGAATAAAATCTTTAATCGGCCCTTGGCTGGGTAGCCAATGAGCTAAATGATCCAAGCTGGCATCTAAGTCAAAACCGGATGCAGAATCTGTGTGGCTGGTCATAACGGTGTTTTTAACCTCAACAGGCAAAGAAACAAAACGGTGATAATCGTCAATCATCACCATGATGCTTTTTGCTATGCATAACTTATGCCTGTTTTTAAGGTGTTGATTCTATTGATAGGATTCAGCCGTGTCGCTAGAGATGGTGGATTTGCTGGGGGTGGTTGGTTGATTTCAACCATTTGTGTAAACCGCATCCTGCTTAGGTAACTGAGGTTACGCAGAAATTTCAGTCATTTTCCGATGTTGCCGTCATTCCCGCCTTCGCGGCAATGACGAAGCCAAACCGAAGCCAATTGTCCGCTTCGACTTCGATGAGGATGTAGGCCCGAATAAGCACAGCGTTTCGGGCAAAAAGCTTATCGATAACCGTCAGCCCTTGCCGGAAACGCTGCGCTTATTCCGGCCTACGAGTTATAACCATTGCCATTGCTAGGGCGTCTTAATTGTTTACTGCTACTTTGAAGTGATCTGAAACCTTATGGTCGCGGTTGAAAGCCGCGTGTAAACCGAGGAAGTAATACTTTTGTCCTTTACGCTTTTTTTACACCCAGCTCATTACAATGATTTAGGAATCAGAGCTTCTTGCTTCTGTTCATCCTTACATAAATCTTTTCAATGCACGGTTAATCATGTTTTAGGCTTGATTGGCAAAGGAGAAAAGCGTGCCGTATTTTTACTGTCTACTGACCGCCGTTGGTTTGTTGTTGCCGGAACTTGTAAATGCTGAAGTCGAAACAACCGTGCCTGCGCTTCAACAACTTGATTTAACTCATCATTGGGCGGGTTACTTTTCTTTAGTTGTGATGGTCGCTGCCTATATCGCGGCGATGTTTGAAGATGTTACCCAGTTGCGTAAATCCAAACCGATGTTGTTGGCTGCTGCGCTGATTTGGTTTGTGATTGTTTTAGCTTATCAACAACAAGGTAATGATCAATTAGCGGTGACGGCGTTTAAGAATAATTTGCAGTCTTACATCGAATTGCTGCTGTTTATCATGGTATCGATGACTTATCTGAATGCCATGGAAGATATGCGAATATTTGATGCCTTAAAAGTTTGGTTAGTCAGCAAGCATTTAAGTTATCGGCAGTTATTTTGGCTGACTGGTTTTATGGTGTTTTTCATCTCCAGTGTGGTTAATGGGCTTACTGCGGGATTGTTGATGGGCGCGGTTGTGGTGGCGGTCGGCAAAAATAGCCCGCGCTTTGTGTCGCTGGCTTGTATCAATATTGTGATTGCGACTAATGCTGGCGGCTCTTTTAGTCCGTTGGGTGGTATTTCTACCTTGTTCGTTTGGCAACACGGTATGTTGAGCTTTTTGGAGTTCTTTAAATTGTTTGTGCCGTGTTTGGTTAATTTCCTAGTGCCGGCCTTGGTGATGCACTTTAGCTTGCCAAAAGACAAACCCACTATCGAGTCGGAACAATTTAAGTTACCGCGCGGAGCTAAACGCATTATCTTTCTATTTGGCATCACGATTAGTTTAGCGGTTGGTTTCGATATGACGCTTCATCTACCGGCTGCAGCGGGCATGATGGCTGGCTTATCGTTATTACAATTCTTCTATTACTATCTGACCAAAAGCACGCATCAGTCAGCACCAAAATCATTAGGTTTAGAATTGTTTGCTGGGCCTGATGTTCACAATATCAGAGCAACCGAGTTAGAAAGTAGACGTTTTGATGTTTTTGAAAAAGTCGGACGATTGGAATGGGACACCTTGCTGTTTTTTTATGGTGCGATGATGGGCATCGGTGGACTAGGTTACATTGGTTATTTAGATGCTATTTCTCACATCTTATACGGACAATTAACCCCAACATTGGCTAACATTTTGATCGGTTTGTGTTCTGCATTTGTTGATAACGGTACCTTGATGTTTGCGATTCTCACCATGCATCCCGATATTCCTCAAGGACAATGGCTATTATTGACGTTGACCTTAGGTGTCGGTGGTAGCTTGTTAGCGATTGGTTCGGCACCCGGTATTGGTTTGATGGGACAAGCTAAAGGTCAATACACCTTTAGCAGTCATATGAAATGGTTTCCTGTGATATTGCTGGGGTATTTTTCTGCGATTGGTGTGCATTTTTTGGTTAATGCACAGTCTTTTTAAACAGTAAATAAAACCACTGCACCATGCCTAGC
>CAIZCB010000462.1 GCA_903931355.1 uncultured Pseudomonadota bacterium | reverse complement strand
TAAACGTTCTTTTTCAGATTAATACTGTTTATTTGTCTTGTATTTTAGTATTTTTATGGAACAATCTTAGTGCGGTGTTTTAACACCATTTTCCATTAGGAGTAATGCCATGAAAAAAATAATATTAATATCAACGGTTTTGTTTTTCGGTTTGTTCGGTTCAGCTCAAGCCAATAATAAAAACCATTCAGAACAGGCAATTGAACATGCTAATACCGCAATTGTTCATGGTAGTTCAGGTCATTCGGCGATTTTGGTAGAGCACCTTGAAGAATCACTTAAACATACTAAAAACTTTTCTGAATCGGCCACAGGTGAAAGTAAGACCCATAGCGATGCAGCAATTAATGCTTTAAATAATGCGATTGTTCACGGTAGGGTGGGGCATTCCGAAGAAGCAACCAAACTAGTTGAACAGGCTTTGTTACATTTAAAACAACTAAAAATTTAATTTGTTTTTTGTCTTTCTTACAAGCCGAAACTACTTTGCTATGGTTTCGGCTTTTTTGCGTTTATTTATTAATTTATTTTGCTAATCGCTGTTAGTTTTTGCGGTTGCCAATGTTGAATTGCCCATTCCAAAATATCTTTAACAGCAGCGGTTGCTAAATTTTGTGGTGGATTTTGTTTTAATAAAACTAGCAGCTGCCATAAAGTTTGAGAACGATTGCTGTCGCCAACCGCTTGGGCAAAGGTCTGTTTGCTAAGTTTTTGGCCTTGTTGGTCAACTAATATCGGTACATGCATATAGCTTGGCAGTTGATAGCCTAATAATTGATGTAGATAAGCTTGTTTCAGAGTTGAATCGAGTAAGTCATAGCCTCTGACTACATGATTGACACCTTGTAGATGATCATCAATGACTACCGCCAGTTGATAAGCAATGATGCCGTCTTTGCGTTGAATAATGAAGTCGCCGTGTTGCTTTGCCATGTTTTCGCTAATTTGACCTTGCAAGCGATCATTGAAAACTAAGTCTTGATTAAAGGTTTTAACCCGTAATGCATAATCTTGGCTGTTAACAGGCGGTTGCTGGCGACAAAAGCCAGGATAGAGGGTTGGGTTGTCGGCCAGTTGTTTTCGGCTACAGTGGCAGTGATAGAGGCTTTGCTTTTGCTGTAATGCTTGGATGGCTGCCAAGTAAGCGTCAATATGCTGGCTTTGATAGTAAATTTCACCATCCCAATCCAGTTCAAAACCTTCCAAACAGCGCAATATGGCGTCACTGGCACCTTTAACAACGCGCGGCGTGTCTAGGTCGTCAATTCGTAATAGCCATTGACCTTGTTGCTGTCTTGCGTCGAGAAAACTGGCAAGCGCAGTGTAAAGTGAGCCTAAGTGAAGCGGGCCGGTAGGCGAGGGCGCGAACCGGCCGATATAAGGAGCTGGAGTAGACAGAATTAGCCTAGTTGTTTTTCGCGAATTTCATCAAGGGTTTTGCAATCGATGCACAAAGTCGCGGTTGGGCGAGCTTCTAAACGACGAACACCAATTTCGATGCCGCAAGTTTCGCAATAACCATATTCGCCGGTTTCAATCGATTTCAAAGCTTCGTTGATTTTTTTAATCAGTTTACGTTCGCGATCGCGGGTACGCAGTTCTAAGCTAAATTCAGATTCTTGGGTGGCTCTGTCATTAGGATCAGGGAAGTTTGCCGCTTCATCTTGCATGTGATGAACAGTACGATCGACTTCTTCCATTAACTCCGATTTCCAGTTGTTTAAAATGGCGGTGAAGTGCTGCAACTGGTCGTCGCTCATGTATTCTTCGCCTTCTTGCTCTTGGTACGGTTTAAAGGTGAATTCTGACGTGGAACTACTCATCCATTGACTCCTGCTCGACTGTAAAAAACCGCGCTTTTTATCAGAACCGGACGAGGCAAGCAAGAAGTTTGTTATTATTGAGCGGTTTTTAGCTATGGAAATTTGAGATGACGCAGCGCATTGCTGATCGAATGCAGG
Source organism: uncultured Pseudomonadota bacterium (assembly GCA_903931355.1). Taxonomy (GTDB): domain Bacteria; phylum Pseudomonadota; class Gammaproteobacteria; order Methylococcales; family Methylomonadaceae; genus Methylomonas. The sequence goes on along the minus strand of CAIZCB010000462.1, from coordinate 2,884 downwards.
CGATTAGTTCGTTTTATGTGATGGAGTTATTGCAGCGTGCCAAGCAGTTAGAGCAGCAGGGACGCGATGTGATTCATATGGAAATTGGCGAGCCTGATTTTCCCAGTACCCAATCCGTGATTGAGGCTGGTAAACGCTGTATCGACAGCGGCGAAGTCAAATATACCGCCCCTGCAGGTTTACCGGAACTACGCCAAGCGATTGCTGATTTTTATCAACAACGCTATCAAGTTAAAGTCAGTCCTGAACGGATTTTTATCACTCCCGGTGCGTCTGGCGCATTTCTATTGGCGTTTGGGATTAGTCTAAATCCTGAACAAGCCATCATGATGGCCGACCCTTGTTATCCGTGTAATGAGAATTTTGCCCGTGTTTATGGAGCGACTGCCCAGTATGTGTCGGTTAATGCTGAGCAGGCGTATCAATTAAACGCTGATTTAATCAATCATCATTGGCAAGCCAATACCCAAGGCGTGTTAATTGCTTCGCCATCCAATCCTACCGGCACGTTGATTAGTGCTGAGGCTTTGCAACAAGCAATTGCCACGGTTGAACAGCATGGCGGCTGTTTTTACTCCGATGAAATTTATCACGGCTTGGATTATGACCTGCCGATCAGCACTGCATTAAGCTTTAGTGACAAGGTGTTTGTGATTAACAGCTTTTCAAAATACTTTGCCATGACTGGCTGGCGGATTGGCTGGTTAGTGGTGCCGGAAAACTTTATCCAAGCAGCCGAAAAACTGGCACAAAATATTTTCATTTCAACAGCCACTCATTCCCAATATGCCGCTTTAGCGTCGTTTAGCGCCGAAAACTTGGCCGAGTTGGATCAACGTCGCGATACATTCAAGCAACGGCGGGATTTTTTGTACGAAAACCTGCTGCGTTTAGGTTTTAAAATCGACTGTAAACCGCAAGGCGCGTTTTATCTGTATGCCGATTGCAGTGCGTTTACTAATGATAGTTTTCAATTTGCCAAAGACTTATTGGAAGCCGAAGCGGTGGCGGTGACACCGGGCATTGATTTTGGTACTCACCAAGCGAATACGCGCATTCGTTTTGCATATACGGCCTCAATCGATAGAATGACCATTGCGCTTAACCGACTGGAACGATTTTTATGCCGATAACTCAATTGACACCGCTGCAATTGCAGCAAGCTTTACAAGACAATCAAGCTTTGCTGTTAGTAGATGTCAGAGAAGACAACGAATACGCCTACGCCAGCATTGCCGGCAGTATCCACATCCCTTTGCGACAATTGCCGCAGCATTTAGAACGCTTCGATGCTGAACAGGCTTTAGTGTTGATTTGTCATCACGGTGTTCGCAGTCAGCAAGCATGTCAGTTTTTACAACATTCTGGTTTCAACCATTTATACAATTTACAAGGTGGCATTGACGCTTGGTCAGTCGCCTGTGATTCCACAGTTCCTCGCTATTAATCATTAAGCTTTACACACTATGTTTCTGAAAGAATTTTATGCTATTCAAGATGGCAGCATTGCGATTGCCGCCCAACAAGCCAGTAACTTTGCTAAAGAAGTGGCTCACGATTTCAACCCATTACACGATGTCGATGCCAAACGCTTTTGCGTACCTGGCGATTTATTGTTTTCGATTGTGTTGGAAAAATACGGCTTGAGCGAAAACATGTATTTTAATTTTGCCGGTATGGTCGGGCATGGGGTGTTGTTGAACTTCCCTGAAACCGATGCTGAGCAAATTGATGTCACCGACAATCAAGCTAAAAGCTATTTACATATCGAGCGTTCTGGCGAGGTTTTACGCGACCAAGCGATTATTGAAATGTTGATTCGTGATTATGTGGCCTTCTCTGGGCAAAACTTTCCTTATGTGTTGGTGCCATTGCTGGTTAAAGAACAAGTCATGTTCAACCTTGATCGTCCGTTAGTGATTTACGAAAGCATGACTTTAAAGTTTGAGCATTTGAATTTCAGTCAACCTCGTTTGGAAATGCTGGAACCGACGATGGAAGTTAATGGCAAACGTGCGACCGCTTATTTGCATTTCCAAATTAAAGATGGCGACGCGGTGGTTGGGGCTGGCTTTAAGAAATTGGCGGTTAGCGGCTTGCGTGAATACGAACAAGCACCGTTACAAGCGTTTGTGGATGGCTATTTGGCGCGTAAAAACAGTTATTTAGCCAATTTAGCTTAAAACTGCTTGCTTTTGAGCCTGAATTATGAGGTTTAACCCCATAATTCAGGCTTGTATAAAAATTAGACAATCTAAGTTTTTGTATTTAAATACAATCGTTTAGCTAATGTCACCACGGTTTGCCAACAAGCTTATCCACAGAAAATGTGAGTAAGCTGTGGTTTTGTGAATAAACATCGCTTTCACCTCTGATAACGGCTTAAATTGTCTAAAAATTAGTCAATTTAAGATTGTTAACCGTAAATCAATAGCTTAAATTGGCTTTTCACCCGTTACTAACAAGTTTATCCACAGCTTTTGTGTGAAAAACACTTGTGTTGTGAATAACTACGGGTTGGCTTGTAATTGTTTCAATGAATCAGCGACACGTTGAGCATCCAAAGCCGGATCAACGTCGTTATCAATCTTACGAATCACTAAGCTTGGGTCGATGATAAACGTCCAACGCTTGGCATATTTAACCACAGGCATTTTCACCCCATAAGCTTCAGTCACTTCGGCGTCAGGATCAGACAACAAGGTGAAATTTAGCTTATATTTTTGTTGGAACGCCTGCAAAGAACTCACCTCATCGGTACTAACCCCATAAACCTCAGCGTTTTGGTCGCGAATTAACTGGATTGAGTCACGAAACCCACAAGCTTGTTTGGTGCAGCCTGGGGTATCGGCTTTCGGATAAAAATACAACACCGTCCAGCCTT
>CAIZCB010000461.1 GCA_903931355.1 uncultured Pseudomonadota bacterium | reverse complement strand
TGAAGCCTTCCTTATCAAGCTCAGACAGTTTCTTTGATAATTCATCCGGATTTCTTGTCCAAAATACAATTATATCGATTAGGACTTACGCACAGTATTTAAGCTACCGCTAAACCTTGGTGATTCATGATTTCAGATCAAACGCAAAACATGGGTATTGACGGGTTTTTTAGTTCCTCCTTCATGTAGTTGGATAGCAGTTGTTTTTTCAGGGCGTAAATATTTGTTTTTAGCTTTCTGGCGAGTTTTGTCATACAGTGCCACACGAGTATTACGCAGCCGATATGGTTTTTCTGTGCGCGGGCTTTGCGGCATTGGCATTTCTCAATCCCGAGCATTTGTTTTCCCTCGCGGTGGTATTGCTCGACTTTCCAACGGACAGCGCACATATCTTTTACAGCAACGCTGGAGTTTTGCAAAAGGTCGTTGGTGACGACATATTCCGTGCGGTTTGTCGCCGCGACCCGGAATAGTTTGACCTTTTTGTCTTTTGGGAATCCGTGTATTTTAACCAGTTTGCCGCGCAGCATTTCGTCGCCGAGCCATTCTAGGTCGGCTACTGCCTTATAGGGATTTGCGCCCTGACTTTCGTCCACCAGCCGATTGCATTTGAGCGGGCAATAAAACGTTTTTCCGGCCTTGTCGATATGCATCATGATATCCTTGGCGGCGTACCAGGAGTCCATCAGCACGGTGCGAAATGGCAAGTTTTTCAACGCGATGGCGTCGTCAAACATGTCCCGCATATGGTCGAGTTTTGATTTTCCGTCCGCGTCGGGGTCATAGATACGCCAGTCGACAATCCAGTGCTCGCCGGTGTCGAGGTTGACATATAGGCAGTTGACGACGCCGATGCCTTTGACGACACCGTGTTCGTTGCCGCTATACTGTCGGCGCACAAGCTCTATTTTGAATGAGTGGCGCTTGTCCAACACCGTGTCATCGAATATCAGGCAGGCGTTTTCGCTATATTGGATGCTGTCCTTTACCGCCAGCCAGACAGTTGATGGCGACACATCGTCATCTAAGAGATACCGGTTTATGGCGTCGTGCGAAAACAACGGATGATACTCGGCCATGTAGGTTATCGTATAATTGATTAGAGTCAATAAAATGAATTGACAGTAATCTTGCCGCTTCGGCTTTATTCCAGAATATTTGCTTTTGCTCATGGGTGTGAATTATACCCCATACGACGATATTATTCATATACTTATTTAATTATATTTTGCGTAAGTCCTATTGGATACAAAATCTGTTTTTGAATATCTTGGAGAAATCCTCTTATCGTTGCTTGATATGCACGAACAAACGCTTGAAAAGAGTTCCTTAGGGCGTTTTCCATCTGCATGAAGCTTCGATACAAGGCCGAAATCACACATAACATTCTTTCGACTGACCGTGAGAATTTTAACTCATTGAAAAACAAAACTTTCCAAAATGAGAATTGCTGCTGATTTGCAAGATTCTTTAGCCAGCGTAGAGAACTATGCTAGGAAGAAACAACGTTTCATGCCAAAAGGCGAAGAAGAAAAGTGCTTTGCGTGAGGCTGATGACCATGGTTTAAGAAATCCGAAAACCGCGCCGCAAGATGGATGTCGTATGAGCGGTTTTTAACCGCGACTCAGC
>CAIZCB010000460.1 GCA_903931355.1 uncultured Pseudomonadota bacterium | reverse complement strand
AGGCGTGTAAGATTGGGAAAAAATTTAATCAATCTTTTGATTACTATTACAATCCAAAGTCACCTCATTATGTGCAACCCTCTGATGACAATGTAGCGAGTCTTAATGATCTGCAGTTTAAAATCAAAGACTCCTGCATTAAGTCAAATATAATAGTTAAAAAAAACCTATTGCAGTGTGTTAAATATAAGACCATCAATTTTACATGCGCTGGCACAGCGAATTACGATAATTGTATGTCTATTAGATTTGGTCAAAACCATTCTAATTTTAGTGAAGTTTGCTCAGATTAACGTCTATTGTTTAATGTAAAACCCTTCAAGTATCCTGATTTTGGACACAGCGGTGTGGTAAGACTTATAACCGATAGCTACAACAACTTAACCAAAGTAACTCGATAAGATGCGCCCAAAATAATAGGTTGTGCCAAGCCACCGGCGAGGCGCAACGGTCGCGAGCGATGCGCATTGTCGCGGTAGCTGACTAGGTTTCTTAATTAACCATCTATCCGTAACAATAAATTGATTTCATTAAATGCGTTTGAGCAACGATTATTCGGATAGGTGGTGCGGTATATTTGAAGTTGTCCAAGTAGCTACGCCAACCCCAAAAAAATCAGCGTCTTCTGTCCAAATGGGGCAATTCAATGCCAAAGCTGTGGCAAGAATTGGCCAATCGTCTTCATCGCGTAGTTTCAATCTCAATCTTGCTTGCACTTCAAACGCTTCAAGCCATTCTTTTTCAACTGATTGAATGAGTCGTTTAAGTTGATCCAACACGGCTAAAGCAGGTTCAACTTCCACGCCGCGCTTTGCTAAAAGTTCTGGTAAATAACAATAAGCATCTTCAAAGCAAACTAGTGGGGTAAAAAAATCAATTGAACTGGCGTAATTAATAATAATTTCACGGACTTTTTGCCCAAGTACGGCTCTAATTAAAATATTGGCATCCAGTACCAATGCTTTTCGACTCATTGAAATTGCCCAAGGCGACGTTTTTTAAATTCACTAACGAGCTCTTCTTCACTAATGCCTTTGGCGGCTAATAAGCTATCTAAATGTGCGGCAACTGTTTTGAGAATCTCAATGTCATCCGCTGTTTTCGACTCGCGACTAGGAATAAAGTAACCAATGGTTTCACCATGCCGCGTGACTGCAACAGGCTGGCCTGTTTCAAGTAAATAATGCGGTAAGTGGGTGCGAAATTCTCGGATACCGACTTTTAGCGTTTCCATAATTGATAACCTTGGTCTATTGCATGAATTTGTGTACACAATAGCACATTTTCAATTTCTCAATCTTTGAGGACGCTAAAAATTTGATTGAAACTGACATCGCCCCCAATCGTTGAAAATAAATCAAATTGATTAACAAGCAACTTAGAATTTCAGACCGTCATTCACCAACAAATCAGCCATCTCCGTGGTAAGCTGTTTTAAAATGCACCACTAAACCAGTGCCAGCATTGGTTTTTAAATCCTAAAACAATAACAACTAAACAATGAGGATAATGATGAGCAAAACTGACGCTATTCTGAGCAAAGGTATCAAACTGTATGAGGATAAAGCTTACACCATGCTATGGACCAAGTTTTTCGGTCTGAGCATCTTGATGCTGACTTCTTATTACGTTTACGACAAGAAAAACAAGAAGCTGATTAAACTGACTGGCAAAGAAAAATCGTTTTTGATGCAGATTTCTTTTTACCTGACTAAAGAATACAAGGTACCGCCTAAAGCGGTGGTGACAGCTACCAGCTTGTTTAAGGATTTTTCACAAGCCATCGCTAACCGTGGTGATCAAACTTGGACTAATTTATTTACCGTTAACCCAAAAGAAAAGGCACTTGCTTACTCTAAACAGGTTGCTCAGATTGCCCAGCGTGCTAACAACCAAAACATCAATAACTTAAGATCAAGAAGAAGATAAAACTGGATGCTTTAACCTCCCCCTTTGAAAAAGGGGGATTCAGGCGGATTTATTTGAATAATCTCCCCTAGCCCCTCTTTTTCAAAGAGGGGAATAGAACACACCTCAACTTAATGGCATTGATGGTTTTTGGCTGAGTGCGCTACTCAGCCAATAATCCTCTGGCACACGCCAACACCTGCCCCGCTTCAATGTCTTTAATCGAAAAGTCGTTTTTATCCAGTTTGAAGGGATTAACGATGGAAGGTGATTTTAAAACCAGATTGATTGGCGTTTGGTAAACGCGACTAATCGGCGTGGGGCCAAATAAGGTAATCGATGGACGGTTAAGCCCCCAAGCCATGTGAGTTGGGCCGGTGTCGTTACCAATCACTAAATCCACTTTGGCAATCAAGGCTTTAAGGTCGTTAAGATTTAACCTTGGCAATAGTTTGGCATTGCTGCGTTCAGCGATCCATTCACCATCTTGCCGTTCCTGTTCGCTCCCCCAACAAATCAGGCAATTTGCCGTTAAGCCTTGCACCACTTCCAGAAATTGCTGTTTCGGATAATTGCGACTAGGCCAAGTCGAACCTATCACTAACAAGACTTGCTGTTGTCCGGCGATCAAATAGTCGTCAATTGCTGCGCCTGCGGGTTGATAAAACAAAAACGGCTGTTTATCGATAATTTGCTGTTGGCTGACGCTAATTCCTAAAGGCTGAGTTAGTACCGCGACGTTGCGGTCGATGGTGTTGGCATCATACGGATAAGCAACGGTGGTTTTATACAGCCAAGCAGCTGCTGATTCGCGTATTGAGTGTTTATCAAAGCCCGCGCAGTGTTTCGACAATAATCTTGCTACCACCGCTGATTTGATTAAGCCTTGGGCATCGATCACCAAGTCGTATGAGCGTTGGCCGTAGGCTTTGATTTTGTCGAGTTCGCCCCAAATGGCAGATTTTTGGGTTTTCAGACCTTTTAAATTAACCGTTAGTACTTGGTTAATATCGGGATTATTGGCCAGCAATTCGGCAAAGCGTTGTTCGACGATCCAATCGATTTCGGCTTGCGGATAGGCGGCTTTGATAAATTGCAAAGCGACCATAGCGTGAACAATATCGCCTAGCGCTGATAATTTAACAATGGCAATTTTCATGATGATTTAAGCGTCAATCGCAGCCATCACGCTGGCAGGTTCGATTTTAGCTAAGCATTCAGTATGCCCCAATGGACATTCCCTTTTAAAACACGGCGAGCAAGGTAAATTCAGATTAACAATCTTCGCTTCAGCGTGTAATGGCGGGGTGAAATTAGGATCAGATGAACCGTATAAAGCGATGAGTTTTTTATCCAGAGCGGCAGCGACGTGCATTAAGCCAGAATCATTACTGACCACCACATCGGCTAAAGACAATAAATCCACCGCTTCTGCCAAGCTGGTATTGCCAGCAAAATTTTGACAAACCTCGCCGGATAGCTGGTTAATTTGTTCGGCAACCGCTTTATCTTTGTCCGAACCTAATAGCCAAACTTGCCAGCCTTGTTGCTGTTTTTGTTGGGCTAAGTTGGCAAAGTGTTCAATTGGCCAACGCTTGGCTGGGCCGTATTCAGCACCGGGGCAAAGCGCCAAAATTTTACGGTCGCGATTGATTTGGAATTTGTCGATGACGGTTTGTTGTTGCTCGGCGCTAATCGATAGTTTTGGAAAGGCATAACTGGGTGGTTGAGGGGCGTTTTCAGGCAAACCTAGCGCCACAAATCGCTGCACAGTCATGGTTAACCGTTGTTTATCCAAATGCCGTGCGTCATTTAACAAGCCCCAACGCATTTCACCTAAAAAACCGCTGCGGAGCGGAATAGCGGCAAAAAATGGGATTAAGGCCGATTTCCAAGAATTGGGTAGCAGAATGGCTTGATCGTAAGCGTGGCTTTTCAGTTGTTTGCCAAGTTGATAACGAGCCGATAAACCGAATTGGCCGTGCCCCAAAGGCATGGCAATTGCTTGCCGAACTTCTGGCATTCGCTGTAATAAGGGCAAAGACCAAGCCGGCGCCAATACATCAATTTGGCAAAGCGGATGTTGCTGTTTGAGGGTGATGAACAAGCTTTGTGCCATCACCATGTCACCGACCCATGAAGGGCCGATGACGAGGATAGTATTAGGACTAGCGCTCACCTTAGCGAACGTGGCTTAACCATTCACGGTGATCGTCACGACGACCGTTAACATAATCAAAATACAAAGCTTGCAGTTTTTCGGTGACTGGACCGCGTGTGCCGCTACCGATTGCGCGACCATCGTATTCACGAATTGGCGTCACTTCAGCTGCTGAACCGGTGAAGAACGCTTCATCAGCAACATAAACTTCGTCACGAGTGATACGTTTTTCAATCACTTCATAACCTTGTTCACGAGCGATAGTCATCAAGGTATCGCGAGTAATGCCTTCTAAAGCAGAAGTGGTTTCTGGGGTGTAAAGTTTGCCGTTACGGACGATGAACAAGTTTTCGCCGCTACCTTCAGCCGCATAACCTTCGTGATCCAACAACAAGGCTTCGTCATAACCAGTCGCTAAAGCTTCTTGTAAGGCCAAGATTGAGTTGATGTAGTTACCATTGGCTTTGGCTTTGCACATGGTGCTGTTGACGTGATTACGGGTGTAAGACGAGGTGCGAATACGGATGCCTTTTTCCATATTCTCTGCGCCAAGATAAGCGCCCCAAGTCCAAGCGGCAATCATCACATGCACTTTCAAATTGTCAGCGCGTAAGCCCATGCCTTCTGAACCGAAGAAGCACATGCTACGAATATAAGCGCTGTCGAGATTGTTTTTAGCCACCGCATCACGATGCGCTTGGTTGATTTCGTCTTTGCTGAACGGAATCTTCATGTTCATGATGTGCGCTGAACGGTATAAACGGTCGGTATGCTCAGCTAATTTAAAAATCGATGTGCCATCCTTGCCGTTGTAAGCGCGTAAGCCTTCAAATACGCCAGCGCCATAATGCAAGGTGTGGGTCAAGACATGGACTTTAGCTTCGCGCCATTCTACCCATTGACCGTCTAGCCAAATCCAACCGTCTCTATCATCCATCGTTTTCATGCTCTAAAACCCGTCTGTTATCTCTAAAAAATTGATCTAAACCCGCTTAAAGCAGCGGGCTGGCTTGGAATTGTACTATAAAGCGATTCCCGCATTAAGCCTGCGGGATAAGTGATTAAGCATCGATGTGCTTTCTTAACTCTTTAGGTATTGAAAATACTACTTTTTCTTCAATCCCTTGGTTTTCTCTAACCGTGGTAGTTTCACCGCCCCAATCTTTCAATTGTTGAATCACGGCTTGCACTAACACTTCTGGCGCGGAAGCGCCGGCAGTCACACCAACAACATTAGCAGCATCAAACCATGCTTGCTGCATGTCTTTTGCGGTATCAATCAAATAAGCAGGTTTGCCAAGTTGTTCAGCAATTTCGCGTAAGCGGTTTGAATTAGAACTGTTTGGCGAACCCACAACCAAAATCAAGTCAGAAATTTCCGCTAAATCATGCACTGCGTCTTGACGGTTTTGCGTGGCGTAGCAAATATCGTCTTTTTTCTGTTCTTTAATCGAAGGGAAATGAGCGCGTAAGGCATCAACCATCACCTTGGTGTCGGTCATCGACAAGGTAGTTTGAGTAACGTAGGCCAAATTTTCGGGATTATTGACTTTAAGATTTTTAACGTCTTCTGGGGTTTCTACCAAATAAATATCACCGTGTTCGGTACATTTATCGTATTGCCCCATAGTGCCTTCCACTTCTGGATGACCAGCATGACCAATCAAAATCACTTCGCGATCTTGTTTAGCGTGCTTAGCAACTTGCATATGTACTTTAGTCACTAAAGGACAAGTGGCATCAAATACAGTCAGTTTGCGTTCTTCAGCTTCTTGTTGAACTTGTTTAGATACACCGTGGGCGCTGAAAATCAAATACGAGCCGACAGGCACATCACTTAAATCTTCGATAAAAATCGCGCCTTTCTTTTTTAGACCATCAACAACCGTGCGGTTATGCACCACTTCGTGTCGCACATAAATCGGTGCGCCGAAGGTATCAATGGCTTGATCAACAATTTCAATGGCGCGGTCAACACCGGCACAGAATCCACGAGGGTTTGCGAGTACGATTTGCATATTCTTGACTATTTTACTGGGTTAAGGTGAGACGATTTTAATCCAATTTTGTTTCCGCGACGATAATTCCATCGCTATCGGCATATAAATAATGATCTTTCTTAAAATTGACACCGGCAAAAGTGATCATCACATCACTATCACCTTGGCCATGTTTGTCGCTACGCAAGGGATGAGTGTTTAAAGCCATCACGCCAATCGGCAGTTGCTGAATCAACTCCGAACCGCGAATACAGCCGTAAACCACCAGCCCTTGCCAGCCGTTTTCAAGCGCCAGCGTGACTAAATGCTGATCCAACAAAGCACAACGCCGCGAGCCGCCGCCATCGATCACTAATACTCGATCAACGACTTTCTGTTCTAAGATTTGTCGGATTAACGAGCTATCTTCAAATACTTTCAAAGTCGTAATCAAACCGCTGAAACGTGGCTGGTTACCAAAAAACCTAAAAATAGGCTCAGCAATTTGAAAATTGTTTTGCTGAGAAAATTGGTCACAGAGATCAGCGGTATGAAACGGCATAAAGCCTCCGACAATGATTAGTAATAACGCGCTAACAAGCCATACTGACATTCGGCTTCTGGCAATGGAATCCGCACTTCATAGCCGCCACCCAAGGCTTCTTGCAGTGGGTTGCCATATTTATCAAACATCGCCTCAACGCTAATATCGCGATTGCCATTGGGCAAAATCATTTCGACTTTATCGCCAACCGCAAATTTGTTTTTAACGCTGACATCAGCCAAACCGGTCGCAGGGTCATAAGCGGTAATTTCGCCACAGAATTGCTGTTGATGGCTTTTCGAGTAACCGGAAATATAGTTTTGGTGTTCGTGAGTGTGGTGACGTTGATAGAAACCGTCGGTATAGCCACGATTGGCCAAATTATCCAAAATACCAATTAATTCCGGTTGGAATGGACGACCGGCCAAAGCATCGTCAATCGCTTGCCGATAAGATTGTGCAGTACGCGCCACATAAAAATGCGATTTAGTACGACCTTCGATTTTTAAGCTATCAATCCCGATTTCGACCAATTTATGCACATGCTCAATCGCTCGTAAGTCTTTGGAATTCATGATGTAAGTGCCGTTTTCATCTTCCATTATGGGCAACAACTCACCTTTGCGACCTTCTTCTTCCAGAAAATAAATATTGTCAGCCAATGGATGACGTTCAGCGCCGCCACAACTAGCTGTGCTGAGCTGGTCGTTAATATCGTTCATCGACAATACGCTATTGGTGCTTGGGACGTAATCGCCTTCGGCATTTTCTTCGGCAGGTACAGTGTCGTATTTCCAACGGCAAGAATTAGTGCAGGTACCTTGGTTAGGATCACGGTGATTAAAGTAACCGGATAACAAGCAACGACCTGAATAAGCGATACACAAAGCGCCGTGAACAAACACTTCCAATTCCATATCGGGGCATTGTTGGCGAATTTCAGCGATTTCATCCAGCGATAATTCGCGTGACAAAATCACCCGCTCCACGCCCATGGTTTTCCAGAATTTGACGCTGGCATAGTTAACCGTGTTGGCTTGCACTGACAAATGAATCGGCATCTCCGGCCATTGTTCACGAGTCATCATGATCAAACCAGGATCAGCCATAATCAAAGCATCAGGCTTCATGGCAATCACCGGCGCCATGTCTTTAACAAAAGTTTTGATTTTGGCGTTGTGAGGAATCACATTGGCAGCCAAGAAAAACTTTTTGCCTAAGTCATGCGCTTCAGCAATTCCTTTCGCCAAGTTGTCGGCTAAAAAGTCGTTGTTACGCACTCGAAGACTGTAACGAGGCTGACCGGCATAAACCGCATCGGCACCAAAAGCGAAGGCGTAACGCATATTACGCAAAGTACCAGCAGGAGAAAGAAGTTCGACGTGTTTCATGATATGTAGTTAGCTAAGTAGATGACGGGATTTTAACACTGTTACAGACTAAGGCACTTTTAGCCGCTAAAACTAAAACCAGATACGCAGTACCAGCGCAGCAAAAACACCGGCAACCACGTCATCGAGCATGATGCCGAAGCCACCACCAACCTGTTTATCCAAGTAGCGAATCGGCCAAGGCTTAACAATATCGAACAAGCGAAATGCCACAAATCCGGCAAGCAGGGTTTGCCAAGTTAAAGGCAGACCGTAAAGGGTGATTAAAAAACCAGCAACCTCATCCCAAACAATACCGCCAAAATCATGCACGGCCAGTTTTTTAGCAGCTTGATCGCAAATCCAAATCCCAACCATCACACTCAAGGCGGTTACGATTAAATAAATCGTTGAGTCGGTATAAAGCATTAAGCCTAAATAAATTGGCACGGCAACCAAAGTACCCAAAGTACCTGGCATATATTTTGATAAACCGGAACCAAAACCAAACGCCAATAGCAAAACCGGATCTTTTAAGATTTGCTTGGCGCTTAACTGATTTTTACCGTAATGCGGTCTAAGAAAAATGCTCAAAACCTGTGACCTCTAATGTTTGTGGCTGTCCATCGCGCAGAATCCGTAAACCCGCTTTTGCTTCAATCACGCCAACACAATAACAACCGTCAGGCAGTTGCGATTGAGCTGGTGGTGCGGTGAAACATAATTCGTAATCATCACCAGCCACCAACGGTAATTGCCAATCACCGCTTTGTTGAATATAGCGTTGCACTTCGGCTGATAGCGGCAATTTATCCCAATCCAAACTAGCCCCTACCCCGCTTTTTTCCAAGATATGGCCTAAATCAGCGGCCAAACCATCGGAAATATCAATACAAGCATGAGCGACATCGCGCAAAGCCAAGCCTTGAGCAACACGCGGTTGCGGTTGATTAAAACGCGCTAAAACAGGTGCAGGATTATCACAAATATAACCTTGCTTAATTTTCAGCCCTAGCCCTGCATCGCCCAATTGACCGGTGACATAAATTAAATCACCAACTTTGGCATTAGAACGCAATAAAGCTTTGCCTTTCGGCACTGCACCCATCGCTTGCACGGTCAGGGTTAACGGGCCTGATGTGGTATCGCCGCCGATTAAATCGACTTGATGCTGTTGAGCCAATTGGATAAAGCCTTGAGAAAAAGCTTGCAGCCAAGCGTGATCAATTTTCGGTAGCGTCAAAGCTAAAGTCACCGCAAACGGTTCCGCGCCCATCGCGGCTAAATCGCTGAGATTCACCGCCAATAGCTTATGACCTAATAACTCAGGTTCGACATCGGCAAAAAAATGCACGTTTTCGACCATGGTATCGGCAGTGACCGCAAGCTGGTAATCGGCTGGTAAATTAAGCAACGCGCAATCATCTCCTATCCCCAATTGGGTAAAGCGATGTTGCGGTTTGTGAACGGCAAAATAACGCCGAATCAGATCGAACTCGGCCTGCGCCATTAGCTAACGGCTTTGCCTTGTTTAGCGGCGATTTCCACCGCACGGACTTTTTGACCGACTTTATCGAGAATGCCGTTGACGTATTTATGACTGCCATCGGCACCAAAGAATTTCGCCAAATTAACCCCTTCGTTAATAATCACTTTGTAAGGTGTTTCAAGGCGATTGATTAATTCATAAACGCCAATTCGCAAAATCGCTCGTTCAACCGGATCAATTTTTTCAACCGGTCTGTCAACAAACTCAGCCAAGGCGGCATCAATCACATCCAATTGCTTAGGCACACCATGAAACAACTCAGTGAAATAGGTTTTCTGTGCGCCTTTCAGCAATTCTTCTTCTAAAAAATAGGTTTCGATGCGGGTCAAACTATTACCCGACATTTGCCATTGATACAGCGCTTGCACCGCGCATTTTCGGGCATTGGTTTTTGCTTCGCTCATTAAACGCCCTGACTCGCACTAGCTAAATTATTAAATAAACTGACCATTTCAATCGCTGACAAAGCCGCTTCTGCGCCTTTATTACCGGCTTTAGTACCGGCTCTTTCAATCGCTTGCTCGATGCTATCAACGGTTAAAACGCCAAAGCTAACCGGTAAATCGTATTGCAAAGACACTTGGGAAATGCCTTTCACACATTCGCCAGCCACGTATTCAAAATGCGGTGTGCCACCACGAATCACAGCACCCAAAACGATAATTGCATCGTATTTTTTGCTGGCAGCAATCCGTTGTACAGCAACGGGTAATTCAAAAGCACCTGGGACTTTTACCAAGGTAATTTGATTTTTATCGGCACCATGACGTACTAAAGCATCAATCGCGCCGCCTTCGAGTTGGTCAACAATAAAGCTGTTAAAGCGTGAAGAAACGATACAAAACTTGCCGCCTTGCGCGGAAAAATTGCCTTCAATGGTATTGACAGTTGTCATGTGTTTACCTTTTGTTGAATGGGTGAATGAGAATTAAATGGTGGTTTCGACGTGTTCGACCACTTGTAAATCGTAACCGGATAAACCGATGTAATTTCTTTGCGTGCCCATCACTTTTAAGCGTCGAACGCCTAAATCGGACAAAATTCTGGAGCCTGTGCCGGTCATGCGCCAATCGGCATCAGCACTTTGATCGGGGCTATTTTTAATGCCGTTGTCTTGTAATTGATAGCTATGTATCAACTCGACCAAAGCTTTATTGGTCTCATTTTGACGAATAATCACCAATACGCCCCGCCCTGCTTCGGCGATTTTTTTCATCGCTTCGCGAACCGGCAAGCTGCAATCGCTGCGTTTGGAGAAAAATAAATCGTCGCTTAAATTACGCGAATGCACCCGCACCAAAACCGGCTCATCATCGGCGACATCGCCCATTACTAAAGCTAAATGCACATTATCGTCATTGCGATCTTGGTAAGCATACAGTCTAAAATCACCAAACTCAGTCGGATAAGCGCATTCGCTGATGCGTTCTAAAGTATTTTCGTGCTGAATTCGGTAATGGATTAAATCAGCGATAGTGCCAATTTTCAGATTATGCTGCTTGGCGAATACTTCTAAATCAGGACGACGCGCCATGGTGCCATCATCGTTAAGGATTTCAACAATCACCGCCGCAGGCTCGACACCCGCCAAACGAGCGAAATCACAACCGGCTTCGGTATGTCCCGCACGATTTAATACGCCACCGGCTTGCGCCATCAATGGGAATATATGGCCGGGTTGCACTAAATCGCTGGGTTGAGCGTTTTTCGCTACTGCGGCTTGGATAGTCAGCGCTCTATCAGCGGCTGAAATACCGGTAGTGACGCCTTCCGCCGCTTCAATCGATACCGTAAAGTTGGTGGTATAAGGGGTTTGATTGTCACTGACCATTAATGGCAAGCGCAGTTGCTGACAACGCTCGCGAGTTAAGGTTAAGCAAATCAAACCTCGGCCATATTTGGCCATGAAATTAATGTCTTCGGGACGGGCAAAAGCCGCGGCCATTAACAAATCGCCTTCGTTTTCACGGTCTTCATCATCCATAATGATGACCATTTTGCCTTGGCGCAGGTCTTCGATAATTTCTTCTATGCTGTTCATTTGATAAAGCCTGCTTGATGTAATAAGGCTTCTGTGATGCTACCTTGCTGATAAGCAGCGGCATCGCCTTGCATTAATCGTTCTAAATAACGCGCGAGTAAATCGACTTCTAAATTAACTTCAACACCGACTTCCGCGCTTCCCAAAGTAGTTTCTTGCAAGGTGTGCGGGACAATGTTGACGCTAAAACAAGCACCATCAACACTGTTGACGGTCAAACTGATGCCATTAATACAAATCGAGCCTTTTTCGGCAATGTATTTGGCTAAGTTGTCTGGCGCTTTGAATTTGAAACGAATCGAACGGCCATCGGCTTGTTTTTCAACTAATTTGCCAATGCCATCGACATGACCGCTGACAATATGACCGCCTAAGCGAGTTGATGGTGTCATCGCTAATTCTAAATTAACCGCAACACCCGCTTTAGCCGATTTTAAGATGGTGCGTGACAGTGTTTCGTTGGAAACATCGGCACAAAAGTAATGATCGCCCAACTCAACAGCCGTTAAACAAACCCCGTTGACGGCAATACTATCGCCCAAGGCACAATCGGCTAATGACAATTTGCCTGTAGCAATTTTTAATCGACAATCACCACCGCGTGGCTGAATGTCGGCAATAGTGCCGACCGCTAAAATAATGCCTGTAAACATCGCTACCTTTTAAATTTTCTGCGAACTTAATCTTAGCCTTAAATCCGGCCCCACTGCTCTAACATCCTGTAAGTTAAACTGTTTTTTATCGTCTATTTTCTGCAAATCTGGCAAACAAAACAGGCCGCGGCCTTGATCGCCGAGCACACAAGGCGCCATGTAAATCAGCCATTCATCGACTAAGCCACTGTCTAATAATGCACCGTTTAAAGTGGCACCGGCTTCAATCCAGACCGTGTTAATTTGTTGTTCGGCGAGGATTGTAAAAACCTGTTTTAAATCAACTCGCCCATTAACTTCGGCGGTTTGAAACACTTTGCAGCCTTTTTCAAGCAATTGCTGCTGTTTTTGTTGATTTTCACAACAAGTAAAAATCCAGTTTTCGGCCGAATTTTCGAGAATTTTGGCGGTTAAAGGCAGACGTAAACGCGAATCTAACACCACTTTAATCGGTTGTTCCAAATCAAAATCAACTCGGGCATTAAGCTGCGGATCATCGGCAATCACGGTATCAACACCGGTCAGAATCGCGCTACTTTCAGCTCGCCAACGCTGCACATCTTGACGCGCTTGTGGCGAGGTAATCCACTTGCTTTCACCGGATGCCATCGCAGTGCGACCGTCCAAACTCATCGCTAATTTACTGCGTATCCACGGTAAATTTTTGCTCATTCGTTTGAAAAATCCGCGATTTAATTCGCTGGCTTCCTGCTGCAAAACACCCAAACTGACTTCAATATCTGCGGCTTTAATTCTTGCTATGCCTTGCCCTGCAACCAATGGATTGGGGTCTTGCATGGCAATCACCACCCGTTTGATGCCGGCATTTATCAAAGCATCGCAACATGGGCCAGTGCGACCGGTGTGACTACAAGGCTCCAAAGTCACATAAGCCGTTGCGCCATCCGCATCCTGAGTTTTGGCTAAAGCATCGACTTCTGCATGAGCGAATCCTGCTCTTTGCGTCCAACCTTCGGCAATGATTTGATTATTTTTGACTAATACGCAACCGACATGAGGATTTGGATCGGTCGTATAAAGGCCATTTTTAGCAAGCTTAATGGCATGAGCCATATAAGCATGATCGTTATTAGCTGTCATGCTTGTGTAAATTGGCGATCATTTCGGTAAATTCGCTGACATCTTCGAAGCTACGATACACAGAAGCAAAACGAACAAATGCCACATGATCGAGTTGATTAAGCGCTTTCATCACCAACTCACCTAATTCGTAAGCAGGAATTTCGCGCTCGCCTTTAGCCATCAAGGCTTTTTTGATTCGGCTAATGGCTGCTTCAACCGCATCGGCTTGCACAGGTCTTTTTTCTAAAGCCCGTTGCATACCAGAGCGTAACTTATTTTCATCAAAACTTTGCCGAACGCCATTTCTTTTTATGATTCGTGGCAACGCTAACTCGACCACTTCAAAAGTCGTAAAACGCTCTTTACAAGCCACACATTCTCGGCGACGTTTGACCTGTTCGCCATCATCAGCCAAGCGGGTATCAACCACCCGAGTATCTTGTGCAGAACAGAACGGACAACGCATATTGAAAAGCCAAGTCTTGCTAAAAGGACGGCCATTCTATTACAGAATGGTTTTATCTTAAAATCGACGACCAATTAGCCAAGCTAGCACATAGCACTAATGTGACAATTTGATACTAAATACTGATTTAGCCAAGCAAAAAAACAAAAAAGCTAAGTATCTAATATAAAAAGAAAAAACAGCCTTTAAGAATCATTAGACGTGATAATTTCTAACCAAAAACAGTATTTTTGAAAATTAAAGTTTTGACACGAAACTT
>CAIZCB010000459.1 GCA_903931355.1 uncultured Pseudomonadota bacterium | reverse complement strand
TACCTTGAACAGCGTCTAACAATACATCGTTAGCAGCACGGAACGATTCAACTAATGAAAGGTTGTTACCCAAAGTATTCAACAATTTTTGGTTTGGAATGATAATTAAAGAGTCAACCAATTTATCCAACTCGCGCAACCCAGCTTCGGCAACGCCTTTTTTCTTTGGTCCTTCAAATTCAAAAGGTTTAGAAACCACTGCTACGGTTAAAACACCTAATTCTTTAGCGACTTCAGCAAATACAGTGATCGCGCCTGTGCCTGTTCCACCGCCCATACCTGCGGTTAAAAACACCATATCGGCGCCTTCAATGACTTCACGAATCCGATCGCGATTTTCTTCTGCTGCAGCACGACCCACTTCAGGACGCGTTCCTGCACCCAAGCCTTTCGTCAACTCGACACCCAACTGAACAACGGTATCAACCGTCATTTGACGAAGCGCTTGAGCATCAGTGTTTGCACAAATGAATTGCACACCTTCGATGCCGCCATTAACCATGTGATTAACCGCGTTACCGCCCCCTCCGCCAATGCCAATAACCTTAATTACCGCATTGCCGCTATTATCCAATAATTCAAATTTCATATTCTCACCCTCTCGCACCACACGATTTAAAAATTACCCTGAAACCAACTTTTGATTTTTGAAAACAGATCCGTTCCATCTTCATGAATCCCCATACCTCGGCCTTTATGGTCTTTTCCATATAACAATAGGCCGACTGCTGTTGAATAAATTGGGTTTTGCACCACATCAGTTAAACCCGATACATGCAAAGGCACCCCAATACGAACTGGCATGTGGAAAATTTCTTCCGCCAATTCCATCAAACCTTTAACTTGCGAACTACCACCGGTAATCACCATGCCGGCAGCAATTAAATCTTCATAACCGCTACGTCTTAATTCTGCTTGCACCAACAACAATAATTCTTCGTAACGTGGTTCAACAATTTCAGCTAAATTTTGGGCTGAAATCTTACGCGGTTCACGATCGCCAATACTTGGCACATCAATCATGTGCTCAGTATCAGCAATATGAGTTAATGCGCAGGCATAATTACGTTTAATTTGTTCGGCATTTTTAGTCGGTGTCCGCAAAGCGACAGCAATATCATTAGTCACTTGATCGCCAGCGATTGGAATGACCGCTGTATGCTTAATTGCGCCTTCGGAAAAAATCGCTAAATCAGTGGTTCCACCACCAATATCAATTAAGCAAACACCTAAATCTTTTTCGTCATCAGTCAAAACAGCAGAGCAAGAAGCTAATTGCTCTAAAACAATATCATCGACATCCAAGCCACATTTACGAATACATTTGACGATATTTTGTTCAGCACTCACGCTGCTAGTGACCATATGAACCTTGGCCTCTAAGCGGATACCGGACATGCCAATCGGTTCTTTAATACCTTCTTGCTGATCAATCACAAATTCTTGCGGCAAGATGTGTAGAATTTTTTGATCCGCCGGAATCGCTACCGCACGCGCCGAATCAATCACGCGATCAATATCGTGTTGAGTCACTTCTTGTTCTCTAATCGCGACGATACCGTGAGAATTTAAGCTCTTGATATGGCTGCCAGCAATCCCCGCAAATACCGATTTAATCTCACAACCGGCCATCAATTCCGCTTCTTCTACCGCACGCTGAATTGAATGCACTGTGGATTCCAAATTAACCACAATCCCTCTTTTCAAACCTTTGGATGGCGCAGTTCCAATGCCAATAATTTCGATTTCATCGCCGCCACGGTATTCCCCGACAATAGCCGCCACTTTGGATGTACCTATATCCAATCCCACTAATAAATTTCGTTCTGTTTTTTTGGCCATTTTTTTGCTCAATAAGCGTTTAAATCAGGTTTAGTTTTTGCTGTGACTGCTTTCCAATCAATATTCGTTCCGGACTTCCATGTAATCGCATAGCCGTTGGGATAACGGGTATCTACCGTTTGTATGGCAGACAACTGCGCCTCGCCCAACTCATCCATGGTTTTTAAAAAACGCTGCATACTTTCCAGCGGCGCTTTTCTACCTAACTGCATTTCCATGCCATTCGCCAATTTAATCCGCCATGCCCGACGTTCATTGACATGGAACTCAGCTAACTGCATCGATTTATCTCTTAAAACGATGTAAACACCCTTCATAATTTCCAGCAATTTCTTTTCTTGTCCCTCTGGCCCAGTCACTAGAGGCAAATTTTTAAACAATTCAATATTGTCAGGTTTCAAGACTTCGCCTTCATTATTTAACAAGGCATCTTGTCCCCAACGC
>CAIZCB010000458.1 GCA_903931355.1 uncultured Pseudomonadota bacterium | reverse complement strand
TGTCTCGCAAGGCGCTGAAAATATTGTCGAAATTGATCATAAAGTCCCGAGCTCCAGAGAAGAAATGTCGCAACTTTTAAATCTAATTATTGATTATTTCAAAATCCATGAACCCAGTCACCCAGCCCCCATTCTATTAAATAGAGTGCAGCGAATGATGGGCGCTAATTTTGAAGAAATTATGGCCGAGCTTTACCCCGAGGCCAGTAGCTTAATCGCACGTATTGATAAACCTCAGGCATCTTGATTGCCGCTTACTAAAAAGGAAGATAAACATGTCTCGTCAAAATGACGCACAAAAATTTATCGGTGAGAGTCGTGCTCCCCGGGTTCAAATCGAGTATGACGTTGAGTTATACGGTTCGCAGAAAAAAGTTGAATTGCCTTTCGTAGCTGGGGTTTTGGCTGATTTGTCTGGCGATAACACCGAAGTGTTGGGAGCGGTTGAAGATCGTCGTTTCGTTGAAATTGATGTTGAAAATTTTGATGAACGGATGGCGAGCATCGCACCGTCTTTAAGTTTTTTTGTTCCTAATCAGCTTGAAACCGGTGATGACACACTGATTGACGTCAATTTGACTTTCGATTCAATGGAGTCATTTGAACCCGCGCAAATTGCTAAACGGATTCCAGAGTTAGCGGTTTTGCTAGAAGCAAG
Source organism: uncultured Pseudomonadota bacterium (assembly GCA_903931355.1). Taxonomy (GTDB): domain Bacteria; phylum Pseudomonadota; class Gammaproteobacteria; order Methylococcales; family Methylomonadaceae; genus Methylomonas. The sequence continues at coordinate 4,792 of CAIZCB010000458.1, read as the reverse complement.
AAGCCAATTAAAAGAGTTGATTACCTATATGGATGGTAAAGCGGCTGCCGAAGACATTATCGAAGAGCTGTTGAAAAGACAAAGTGGCGGTGCTGTAAATCAGCCAGCGCCAGAACCTATCAATGAAGCCGATCATCAAGAAGGTATTGCAGAATGAGTGCCAATCTACAACAACAAGTGGCGGCAACGCCGGTTGTCAACGTTTTTGAAGACACACAAGACAACGAGCTTAAAGACATTCTCCAACGCTCATTCCGTCCACGTACCAACGAGGCGGCGGATGCGGTCCAAACCGCGGTTTCAACCTTGCTCAATTACTCAAGAAAAAGCAAGGTGGTGGTCCATGAAGACGTGGTTCAAACCATTGAGCAAATGGTGGCGGAATTGGATAGAAAGATTTCGCAGCAATTGACGGTGGTGATGCATAACCCCAGATTCCAAAAGTTAGAGGGTTCTTGGCGCGGTTTGTATTATTTGGTAAGCAATACCGACTCTAATGCCAATCTTAAAATTCGCATGTTGAATATTTCAAAAGGTGAATTAAGTAAGACCTTGCGTCGTTATAAAGGCATCGTTTGGGATCAAAGTCCGATTTTCAAAAAAATCTACGAGCAAGAATACGGTCAATTCGGTGGCGAACCTTATGGTTGCTTAATCGGTGATTATGAATTCGATCACAGTATGCAAGACGTCGCCTTGTTGACTGAAATGTCGAAAATTGCTGCTGCTGCTCATACGCCATTTATTGCTGCTGCCGCGCCTAGCGTGTTGCAAATGGATAGCTGGACTGAATTAGCCAATCCTCGTGAATTATCGAAAATTTTTACCGCAGCTGAATACGGCTCATGGCGTCGTCTGCGCGAAAGTAATGATTCACGTTATGTGGCTTTGACCATGCCAAGATTTTTAGCCCGTGTTCCTTACGGTGCAAAAACCCACACGGTTGAAGAATTCGGTTTTGAAGAGTTGGTCGATCACAACCGTTCGGAAGATTTTTGCTGGGCAAATTCAGCCTATGCAATGGGAGCCAATATTACCCGTGCTTTCCGACATTATGGCTGGTGTACCAAAATTCGTGGTGTTGAATCCGGTGGTGCGGTAGAGGTTTTACCTAAATTTGTCTTACCAACAGGTCGTGGCGAAGATGAATTGCATTGCCCAACTGAAACAGCGATTTCAGATCGTCGTGAACACGAATTATCCGAAGCCGGCTTTATGCCATTGGTTTATCGCAAAAACTCGGATATGGCTGCATTTATTGGCGCTAAAACTTTGCATAAGCCAGCGGTTTATGAAGATGACGATGCGACTGCAAACGCCAACTTATCTTCACGCTTGCCTTATATCTTTGCTTCTTGTCGCTTTGCGCATTATTTGAAATGCATTGTTCGCGACAAGATTGGTTCATTCAAATCACGCGACGATACCCAGCGTTGGTTGAATGAATGGCTGATGAATTACGTTGATGGTGATCCAAGCATTTCCAGTGAAGCGACTAAATCCAGAAGACCATTGTCTGCGGCGGAAGTTGTCGTGGATGAGATTCCTGAAAATCCTGGCTATTACCGCGCGCAATTCTTCTTGCGACCCCATTTCCAGTTGGAGGGTCTCACCGTGTCCCTTCGCTTAGTTTCTAAATTGCCGTCGGCTAAACAAGAGTCTGCGTCATAAAGCCTAGAACACTAAGTTGGAAGATTTTAATTACACGGTTTTTCACAAAAATACTTTATTTGTTAAGGAGTAAAAAATGGCAGTTGCATTAGTCGATTACTTTTTGAAAATCGATGGCGTTGAAGGTGAGTCGCCAGATAGTCAATATCCAGGTTTGATTCAGTTACAAAGCTGGCAGTGGGCAGAAGAAAACTCTGGTCGCTGGGGTTTTGGTAGCGGTGGTGGTGCAGGTAAAGTCGAAATGAAAGATTTCGAATTCCGCATGGTTTCAAACAAAGCTTCACCAAAACTGTTTTTGATGTGCGCAACTGGCGAACACATTCCACAAGCTAAATTGATTTGCAGAAAATCAGGCAAAGGCCAACAAGATTTTATGATTGTTAGCTTTAGCAACGGCTTGGTGTCTTCATTTAAAACTTTGGGAAATATGCAAAGTACTTTCGGCACTGGTAGTGCTGATGTTGACAACGTGTTGCCAGTTGATGAAATCAAAATCAACTTTGCGCGTATCGAGATTGAATATCGTGAGCAACGCAATGACGGCACAATGGGCGCAGTGATTAAAGCCGGCTACGACTTAAAACTGAATGCACCAGTCTAATAATAATTATTAGAAGCTAATCGAGTAAATCATGGCGACGCCACAGTTATTTTCCAAATTATCAACTAAGCATAAGCACGATACTACTCGCGATAGTATTGGCCGAGACTTGGTTTGGCTGATGAATTGTGCAATACGTGGTGCTCGTCTTGATTTGCCCTCTGATAGCTTCATTGCGCGCTCAGTGTTCAATTATGGCAATCCTTCGCTGCAATTACTAGCCACCAGTCGTATCGACCCTGATTATATTGCTTTGTATGTTCGCGATACCTTGGTCAAATTTGAGCCACGACTGATAGCTACTACGATTCGTGTGCAGTCCAGAATTGATACTGACAGTGTGACGCGACAAGTTTTGTATTTTGATATTAACGGTGTCCTGAAAGCCGAAGGTACACCCTTATTTTTACGTTTAGCTTTGGACTATCTGAGTGATTCATTTAGTCTTTATGAGCGATGATCCTTGGTTAAGACAATGAAATTTTTGGATCATTACAACGAAGAACTTAGACACCTGCGCGATTCGGGAGCCCGATTCGCTAAGGAACATCCACAGGTTGCAGCCGAATTGGGCTTGCATCCTGATGCCGTGACCGACCCGTTTGTTGAGCGATTGCTAGAAGGTGTGGCTTATTTAACCGCGCGTGTTCATACCCGCTTAGATCGCGAATGTGCGGAATTTGCTCAGCAAACTTTAGCGCGAGTGGTGCCTTTATATATGAGCGCAACACCGGCAATGACCAGCTTTGCTTTTCAACCTGACTTTAGTTCGCCCGAAGCGCATCGCGGTACAACCATTCAGCGTGGCAGCATTATTAATGCTCGGATTCCCGGCCGTACTCAACCGGTGCAATTTAGCACCGCTCGCGATGTGACCTTGTTGCCATTGAAATTGGCCGATGTCGAATGTAATCGGAGTTTGTTGGATATTCCAGCTTCACTGTCCAACAGTCTGGCTGCCGGACAAGCTGTGATTCGCCTGCGATTCCAACTGGAAGGCACCACAACGGTTAATCAGTTAATTCAGCCTCAATCGCAACAAAACCAATTATTGCATTTGAGCTTGGCGGGAGATTTGCCCAGAGCCTATCAATTGCATCGTACATTTATGGTTGATACCCGCGCATGGTTTGCCGTGGTTCACACCGACCAAGGTGATCAAGTACTGAACTTGCCTTTGTCTGGCTTGCAAATGTTGGGAATTAAAGAGCAGGAAGCCTTATTGCCACCTGATTTAGGCGGATTACCCGGCTTACGTTTATTACGTGAATATTTTGCGCAACCCAGTAATTGCTTGGGTATGGAGTTAGATGTTTTAAACCAGATTGCCAAGCAAGCCCCCCATGCTCGCTCCTTCGATTTGTTGTTTTCATTGAAACGGCTACCCGTCGAATTAGTTGGTGATATTGACATCCAGCAATTCCGCTTGTTTGCGACGCCGGTAATCAATTTATATCCAAAACGCTTGGACCCTGTTGCCTATGACCATAACAAAACCGAGCAATGGCTACCGGTTGATCGGATGCGACCTGAAAGCTATCACTTATGGCAGTTAACCGAGGTGTCGGTCGTTAAGCGCGATGGGCAGTTAATGGCCGCTAGTCCGGTGTTAGAAACCGGTGGTTATGACGGTGAGCAAGCGCCATTGCGGTTTAGCTTACAACGTGAAGTGGTCAGCTATGCCGAGGGTTCAAAAAATAATAACAGTGATCAATTAGCCAGTTATGACACGGTGAGTTTGTCGTCATCGGCTGATAGCGCATTACTCGAATCATTAAATACTATTTTAAGCAAAGGTTTGGTGAGTGATCGTGGTTGGCGCTTGCAAGTCTTGTTAGATGCCGATTTGCAATTAGCTGAAACTGGCGCAGTGAGTCGAATCGAATGCTTATTTATGCCAAGCATTGCCAGACGTAGTCCATCGGTTGAAGCGTGTTGGGATGCTGCATCGCAATTAGGCCAAAATTTATTATCGATTGCTAACCAAAGCCGCCAAGATGTCACCGCACGGCTGATGCAATTTGTCTTGTTAGCCGCGCAAGCCGACAACGCTTTAGATAAACAACGCTTGGACAGTATTCGCAGTCTAAATTTAAAAGCCGGTTTTGCCAGAGCAGGGCGCTCAGTACCAATGGCTTGGGTTCGGGCAATTCAGGTAGAGCTTGATGTCAGTGATTCCAGACATGCCGATAACGGTGGTTGGTTGTTTGCCAGAGTGTTGGCTCAAGCTTTGAGTCAGTCGGTGAATTTGAATGAAGGTATCGATGTCGAAATCCTGTTAGATGGCCAATCGGTTAGTCGTCACAGCAACACCATTGATGCTGATGGAGTATTGCGATGAGTGTCGCTCAATTGCAAAGCTTATCAGCTGATAAATCTTTTTTTGAATTGATGCGGCATGTTGAGCTGTTGAGTCATCAATTCAATACGGAAAAAACCGTAAAAGCCAGCAAGCTTAGTCGTAGCTATCGGCGTAGACCTTCATGGCTAAAACTCGAGCAAGAAGCCAAACTCAGTTTT
>CAIZCB010000457.1 GCA_903931355.1 uncultured Pseudomonadota bacterium | reverse complement strand
CCAAAGCGCAAGGTTATCAAGTGGCGCTAGTCAAATTCAGCGAAGGCAAACCTTACAGCGAAACCCCATTTATTACCGGATGGCTAACCCCCACTGGCGAAGTATTAGGTCGCCCCGTCGATCTATTGCAAATGCCGGATAGCAGTTTATTAATCAGTGACGACAGAATTGGCGTGATTTATCGAGTCGAGTACAAAAAATGAGCGAGAAACAATTTCAAATCCTCGATCAACAAACCGTCTACCAAGGCTTTTTTAAACTGGAAACCTACACGGTTAAACATAGCTTGTATGGCGGAGGTTGGAGTCAGCCTTTAAAACGCGAGTTATTCCGGCGTGGCAACTGTGTCGCGGTGTTGCTTTATGATCCTGATTTGGATCAAGTAGTATTGATAGAACAATTCCGCGTCGGTGCCATGCTGCAACCAGAACGGGCTTGGTTACTGGAAATTGTCGCCGGAGCGATTGAAGAAGGCGAAACCGCTGAAGAAGTCGCGCATCGCGAAGCTTGGGAAGAGGCGGGTTGTAAAATCGAACAGCTGATTACAATCAACCAGTTCTACACTACGCCGGGCGGTTCATCGGAATGGCTCACGCTATTTTGCGGTAAAGTCGATAGTCGAGGTGTTGATGGTATTAAAGGCCTAGAAGAAGAGGGCGAAGATATTCGCGTAATGGCTGTGCCGTTTGACGAAGCCTATCAATTAGTAGAGCAAGGCAAGATTGAATCGGGGATTCCGATTGTTGCTTTGCAGTGGTTGTATATCCATCGGGAAAGGTTGAGAGGGGAGTGGTTGGAGCAAAGTTGAAGCTGCTTATATCAAGATTTTCCTAGTGGCTTAAATGGCAAAACCTAGAATATTCATCAGCTCGACCTACTACGATCTGAAGAGTCTGACATTCCCCATTTTTTTATGATAACCATCCACACCACCAAAAAATTTTATGCTCATTTGCCTGCGGCAGCTTCAATGCAAATCGCAGCAATTGCCAATTCTTTTGATAATTCCTTAAGCGGCTGGCACGCTAATCTGATTACCTTGCAACGGCGTAATTGTGTGTTGTTAGTTCACGTGCTACTCGCTTTCCTTTGTTTATCAAAGGCTTGTTAAAAGCCGATTACGCCCATTTCGACCAGTTATTTGCTGATAGCCTGATGAACGCGTTGCTTAAAGTCGGTGCGAGTCAATTGCAATTGGACAATGCCGCAGCACTTTTGGCGCCATGTCAGTTTGATACCGATTGTAACCGTTCGGTACAAGGCACTAGAACCAGATGGCGGGTGATATTGAGCACATGCTTTGGTATAACAAAGCTAAGATTGAAGATATTTCCAGTTATCGGCTTGGCGCCAAGCTCGCTGATCGTCCTTGTACCGTGAAAGGTCAAAAAGACTGTATTTGGCCTGATAAAGCAATGTTGGCATGTTAACTGAAGCCTAAAGCCGTATAGCAAGTGAAGGGTTGTACACTAACCCCAACAACATAATGAAGGGGACTGGACGTTTTTGTCATCCGCTGGCTCAGTATTTCCACTTTGAGATCGACCGACACTGTATTTTTGAACACTGAAGCAAAGGCAAAGATTAAGTGCGCGTAACATCAATTAATATCAAAGTCTTCCGTTTCATCCGTTAAAACCTCTTCCCCAGCAATTTTATGGGCTTCTGTCGCCCAGTCACCCAAATCAATCAGTTTGCAACGCTCGCTACAAAATGGCTTAAATAACTGATCGGCTGTCCATAAAACAACGGTTTTACAGGTTGGGCAAGCAACCGTAGGAATTTTTTGATTTTCCATTAGAACATGCAACGGGTTAGCAGGAACGGAATGTCTTCGCTGACTTGGCTTGGGCGATTTTCATCAACTGAGGGTTGCATAAAACGCACGCTGAAACGATGTTTGCCACCGCTAATTTCTGCGAAACTACCAAGAGCGGCAGCGACGCTAACTCTTAAAAGTTGTACAGGATGGCTTTTATCTAATGCCAACTGGAAAAAACCGGCTTGAGCTAATTCCTTGCTTGGCACATTGCTTTGGCGAATAAAATCCAGAATCAAATTAATCGCAATTCGCACATCGGTAAACGGTTGAGTCCAACGATCTAAATCAATTTGTTGTTGTCTAGGGTCTTGTTCTAACCAAAAATGAAAAGCGGGTAAATCAAACGAACAGCTGCCACCCGGTATCGAATTACGTTGGGAGATACTTTGAAATAAATCGCTTTCCATTACTTTAATGCCAATTTTACCGTTCGACTTATACAGATTACGGCTGGCTTGATTTAAATCGGCAAGAATTTGTTGCAACTTCAAATTATCAATCCCTTGGCTTTGACTAAGGTGATTCAATACTTTGGTATG
>CAIZCB010000456.1 GCA_903931355.1 uncultured Pseudomonadota bacterium | reverse complement strand
GAGAGTTTCAAGATATTCAGCCTGTTCGGGTAGCACTTCATCAATGCCGTCCGGTAATAGCCAAGAGTCTTTTTTTTGCATTTTGTTGTGTCCTAATCGCAGAAAACGCCCCGACTACGGAGCGTTTACTTAATACGATGAAAGCTGAGCTTATTTCTGGTTTTTAAAATATTTGAAGAAATCCGAATTCGGTTCCAACACCATGATGTTGCCTGATTTGCCCAAGCTTTGCTTGTAAGCAATCATGCTACGATAAAAGGCGTAAAAATCACTGTCATCGCCAAAGGTTTTAGCAGATATTTCTGCTGCTTTAGCATCGCCTTCACCGCGTAAGATTTCAGAATCGCGATAGGCATTGGCTAAAATGATTTCGCGTTGTTTGTCGGCATCAGCACGAATCCGTTCTGCCGCTTCTGAACCTTGTGAACGAAACTCGCGAGCTACGCGGGCGCGTTCGGCTTCCATTCGTTGATAAACCGAAGAGCTAACTTCGCTAGGTAAATCAATGCGTTTAACTTGGACGTCAACAATCGTGATACCCAATTTCGCCGCATGTGGTGAAACATTGGTGATTAAGGCTTCACGAATCGCGCTACGATCAGTCGATACCAGTTGTTTAATTTCACGTTTGCTGAATTCGCTACGGAATGAATCTTTAATGATTTGATCCAAACGAATATTGGCTTGATTAACATCGCCAGCAACCGTGGTGTAAAAAGTTTTAACGTCGCCAATTCGCCATTTAACGAATGAATCAACGATAACGTTTTTCTTCTCAGCGGTTAAAAAGCGTTCAGGGGTCGAATCCATGGTTAGGATCCGTGAATCAAACTTTTTGACGTTGTTGAGGAAGGGGATTTTGAAATGCAAACCTGGTTGAAAATCAGCGCCAACAATTTCACCGAGTTGGAATTTGATCACTCGTTCGGTTTCGCCAACGGTAAAAACCGAGGTTGAAATCACGACAACTAATGCACCCAGTGTTACTAAAAACTTGTTTCCCATGTTAGCGTCCTCTCACATCACGATCACGGCTGGTGGCGCGTGAATCGGGTTTGGTTTCTTTTACGGGTGGCGTAGAAACGGGGGCAACCGGTTCATGGCTAGGTGCGGCAGGTAAGGCTTCTGCGGCTTTTGCATTGAGTTTGTCCAATGGCAAATACATGACATTGTTACCACCTTTTACATCAACCAAAACATTGTTGGTGTGATCAAGCACCGATTCCATTGCTTCGATATACATCCGTTGTTTGGTAACAGCAGGAGCTTTTTTGTATTCGGTTAGCAATTGTGCAAAGCGACTAGAATCACCAAGAGTTTGGGCGATGACTTTTTCTTTATAAGCTTCGGCTTCTTGGACAATTCGAGAGGCGGCGCCGCGTGATTTTGGCACGACGTCGTTTGAATAAGCTTCAGCTTCGTTAATTAAGCGTTGTTTGTCTTCACGCGCTTTAATTGCATCTTCAAATGAGCCTTGTACTTGTTCAGGTGGCTGAGCATCTTGCAAGTTAACGCTGGTAATTAAAATGCCGGTTTTGTAAGCATCCATCACTGATTGAATTTCGGATTTAATCGCGGCTACTATTTCAGTACGGCCTTCGGTTAAAACAAAGTCCATATCGCTACGACCAATTACACCGCGTTCTACGCTTTCGGTGACTTGTTTCAAGGTCGATGCAGGGTCTAAAACATTAAAGGCGTAATCCTTGGCATCTTTGACTTGATATTGAACCGCTAAGCGGACATCAACGATGTTTTCATCACGGGTTAACATCATCGCTTCTTTAGGGACAGAACCCATGGCTTGACCGCCACCCGAGCGATAACCGACTTCGATAAAGCGTTGTTGCTCAACATTGATCACTTGAACTTGATCAATTGGGGCAGGGAGGTGCCAGTTTAAACCGGGTTGGGTGGTGTTGACATAAGCGCCTAGTCGAGTGACCACGCCGCGTGTGCCTTCATCAACGGTGTAAAAACCACTTAGGCTCCATAACACTGCGGCACCTGCTACAACCAAACCAAGGCCTTTAGCAGAAGAACCGTTATTTTGAGAGTTGTTGTTAGAACCACCGCCAAAAATGCCGCCTAATTTTTCTTGTAAAGAACGCATTACCTCGTCCAAATCAGGAGGGGTGTTGGGTTCATTACGACCACTCCAAGGGTCTTTTTTGTCTCCGCCAGGCTCATTCCAAGACATACAGGGTTACTCCAAAATGGATTTGAAAACGCTATTAAGTCGCTAAAAACGACTTTTGGTCATCGCGTTCGGCTGTCTAAGTTTGCAAACTGCAAAATTAGACAGGTCGAAAAACCGCTTATTCTACCGTAAATTAACTAATGCCGAGCAAATAACTGGGTATTTGCAACCTGCGACAAATCATGATTATTCGACTGCTTCGCTTTTAATATCTTTCAACAAGCCAAGGTGTTTTTGGTCGATTTCCAAAGTTAACTGGCAATTGCCGTGATCGTCGATGATTTCGTCGATAATTCGCACAAAGGCGAATAATTTACTTTTCATGCCGATTTGACTAGCCGGTAGATAACATTTGCGAATTACTTTACTGGTTGCGAATATTTGCCCTAAAGCCTGTTGTAATAAATCACAACCTAAACCTTGTTGCGCCGAAATCCAAACTGCCACTGGTTTGCCATCACCATCATAGTCAATATGCGGTGTAACACTATCGAGCAGATCGATTTTGTTAAACACTTTTAATTGGGGAATTTTGCCAGCCTCAATGTCATCCAGAACTTGATTAACATGGAAAATGGTTTCTTCTCGATCTTCCGCAGCAGCGTCAATCACATGTAGCAATAAATCTGCCTCACTGGCTTCTTGCAAAGTTGAGCGAAATGCCGCGACCAATTCATGCGGCAAATGGCGGATAAAGCCTACCGTGTCAGCCAAAATAATTTCACTGCCATTGTTCAGCGGTAATTGCCGTAAAGTCGGGTCTAAAGTGGCAAATAATTGATCGGCGGCATAAATATCAGCGCCAGTTAAGCTATTAAATAATGTCGATTTACCCG
>CAIZCB010000455.1 GCA_903931355.1 uncultured Pseudomonadota bacterium | reverse complement strand
GCAGTTTGATGACCATAGCATCTGCTTGATTGACGGAAAATGCCGGTTCGGCAGGATTTACCGGTTCTTGAGTTTGCAAACCATACACAGCCCACTCATCGCTTTTATCAACCAATTTAACCGCCGAACGTAAAACATACATTTGCAGCTTTTTTAAAACTTTCTCCAGCAAACTCGCTGGCAACAACAAACAAAAACCATCTACAGTTTTAATAATAATTAAGCTGCTGATAACCCGGCCTTTCGCGGTACAGAACGCGGCGATACTGGCTTGAGAATCGGATAAGTCATTAACATTACAGGTTAATTGACCTTGCAAAAACTTAGCACTATCTGCACCGCTCACTTCGATAACAGCCAGATAATTTAAGTTAAAAATACGAGAATTTGAAGAATCCAAAACGCTAATCCGTTAAACAATAAGGCCGATCATTATAGCCGCTCAACCACAGCGAACCAAAACCATGGCAAAAAACACAGCACCAACATTAAATTTGCTAATTAAGTCTTCAGCTTATCAATTTATCTTGGTTGAAACTTTGCATATCATGGCTTTCGCCGCTTGTTGGTTAAATAATTTGCCATGGATAATGCAGATTGCTTTATCAGCACTGGTGATAACAAGCGGTTTTTATCAATACAAGCAACCACAAGCCGATTTTTATCTGCGTTATAGCGACAAAAATCAATGGTCAGCAGCATTTAATCATCAACACTATCAACCGATTGCAATACAAACCACAACCGTCATCACTCAATGGCTAGTGATACTACATTTTGAAATTGAACAACGCTCTATGACTCGTTTGATTTTTAGAGATTCGTTGTCACGCAACGACTATCGCCGCTTAATAGTAGAACTTAAAATCAACCATTAAGCGGCGGTCAGTCATACTGGGCGAGTTGATATTTAAGCCCCCCACTGTATAATCCGCCCACCTAAACCCCAGTCCTTTGCGACTTTTCTTACCCAATCTCATTCTAAAATTATGGCTCTTTACTGCGGAATCGTCGGCTTACCCAATGTTGGCAAATCAACACTTTTTAACGCACTTACCAAAGCAACTATCGCCGCTGAAAACTACCCTTTTTGCACTATCGATCCGAACATTGGCGTGGTTCCAGTTCCTGATTTACGCTTAGATAAATTATCTGAAATCGTTAAACCTGAACGCGTTCTACCAACCACTATCGAATTCGTTGACATTGCAGGCTTAGTCGCAGGTGCATCAAAAGGTGAAGGCTTAGGCAACCAATTTTTAGGCAATATTCGCGAAACTGACGCAATTGTCCATGTAGTACGCTGCTTTGAAGACGACAATGTGATTCACGTTGCAGGCAAAGTTGATCCTGTTAACGATATTGAAGTCATCAATACCGAATTAGCCCTAGCTGACATGGCATCGGTAGAAAAAGCCATCCAAAAATCAGCCAAAGCCTCAAAATCAGGCAATAAAGACGATCTTGCTAGAAAACAAGTGTTAGAAAAAGTCTTAGAACACCTAAACGCTGGCGATCCAGTACGTTCTTTAGGTTTAGATGAAGATGAAGTTAAATTGATTAAAGACTTGTGCTTAATCACCTTAAAACCGACTTTATACGTTGCCAATGTCCAAGATGACGGTTTTGAGCAAAATCCTATGTTGGACAAAGTTCGCGCCTTTGCTGAACAAGATGGTTCAAAAGTAGTACCAGTTTGTGCCGCTATCGAAGCAGAAATTGTGCAACTTGACGACGAAGAGAAAAAAGAATTTTTACAGGATTTGGGTCTCGAAGAACCAGGCCTTAATCGTGTCGTGCGTGCTGGCTACGAGTTATTGAATTTATCAACTTACTTCACTGCTGGCGTTAAAGAGGTTCGCGCTTGGACTATTCCTGTCAATGCTACCGCTCCTCAATCAGCTGGTGTCATTCACTCGGACTTTGAAAAAGGTTTTATCCGTGCTGAAGTGATTGCCTATGAAGACTTTGTAAATTACAAAGGCGAACAAGGCGCTAAAGATGCTGGTAAATGGCGTTTAGAAGGCAAAGAATACAAAGTTCAAGATGGCGACGTTATGCATTTCAGGTTTAATGTTTGACAATAGAATCTTAAATTAAATATAATAGCTGGATATTGAAGGCGATATAGCTCAACTGGTTAGAG
>CAIZCB010000454.1 GCA_903931355.1 uncultured Pseudomonadota bacterium | reverse complement strand
CCTGGTTTTTCGGAACTCGGTAAGGGTGAAAAGGTGCGGTAAGAGCGCACCGCGCAGCTGGTAACAGGTGTGGCAGGGAAAACCCCACTCGGAGCAAGATCAAATAGAGGAGCATTGGCGCGGCCCGCGTTGTTCCTGGGTAGATTGCTTGAGCGGCAGAGTGATCTGTCGCCTAGATGAATGACTGTTCTCGACAAAACCCGGCTTATAGGCCAACTCTTTTCTTCTTTTTTGCAAACCGCAAAAGCGTTCCAGATGACTTTAAAAACCGATGAATTTTACAGCAAGGCCGATCAACTAATCGCCGCCGGGCGCTTTATCGACAGCAAAGGCTGGGTGCCAGCCACCAGCGGTAATTTTTCCGCTCGGCTCAGTGATGGCAATATCGCTATTACCGTTTCTGGTCGCCATAAAGGCCATTTACAGCGCGACGACATCATGTTGATTGATGCTGACGGTCATTCGCTGGATGGCAAAAAGCCTTCCGCAGAAACTTTGCTCCATACCTCGATTTACCGCCGTTACCCTGAAGTGCAGTCGGTCCTTCATCCACATTCGATGAATGCCACCCTCGCCGCTCGCTTATTCAAACACAGCATTGTCTTAGACAACTACGAATTGCTCAAAGCCTTGCCAGGCATTGAAACTCACCAAACTCGGGTTGAAATTCCGATTTTCGACAACGATCAAAACATTCCGCGTTTGGCGGCAGTGGTCGAAGATTATTTAGACCAACACGGTGATATTCACGCCTACATCATCGCCAACCACGGTTTTTATACTTGGGGCGCATCGGTCAATGACACCTTACGTCACCTTGAAGCCCTAGAATTTTTATTTGATTGCGAAATCCGCTTACACGGGATGAAATCACAATGAGCGCATTAACTATTTACCCAGCCAACCAACCGAATCAAGGCGTCACTTATCGTGATTTCGACAGCATCGCCGCCCAGCTTAGCCCGATTGGCGTGCAGTTTGAACGCTGGCAAGCCGAATCAGAATTTGCGGCCGATGCCGAGCCGCAAGCAGTATTGGATGCCTACCAAAGCTCGATTGATAAACTCAAACAACAATACGGTTTTCAATCGGTTGATGTGATTAGCCTAAGCGCCGACCATCCCAACGCCGCGCAATTACGCCAAAAGTTTTTGTCTGAACACACTCACAGCGATTTTGAAGTGCGGTTTTTTGTTGAAGGTCGCGGCTTGTTTTCTTTGCACGTTGAAGACCAAGTTTATGCGCTACTTTGCGAACAAGGCGATTTAATCAGCGTGCCAGCCGATACCAAACATTGGTTTGATATGGGCGAAAAGCCACATTTTAAATGTATTCGATTGTTTGTTACCGAAGACGGTTGGGTAGCTGATTTTACTGGTGATGATATTGCCGCCAGCTTTCCTAGTCTTGACCAATATCTGGCTGCCTTATGATTAAAGCGATTGTCACCGACATTGAGGGCACCACTTCCTCGCTGTCGTTTGTTAAAGATGTGCTATTT